>CANQJB010000019.1 GCA_947624155.1 uncultured Clostridia bacterium | reverse complement strand
ATGAGGCATATTTAAACTCTCTTGAAAGCTAAATGTTTCTAATTTGTAAATTTTGAAATTTAATACTTGACTTTTCATGCGCGGAAGGCGTATTATAAAGGTTTTTATTTTTCTGCGAAAATAATCTATTCCCTTCCCCACCTATTTCAAAATAAACGTTGACAAATCAACATTACTGTGCTAAAATAGCAGATGTTGATTTGTCAACAAATTTTTTATGGGAGTGACGTCATGCTTGAAAGGTTTGTAGAATTCACCTATCTGGTCTTCGACATTCAGCGCAGGTGGAACAAGATCGCCTCGGACGGAATGTTCGGCGGATACGGTCTAAAGGGGTTTTATCTCGTCTATCTGATCTCGGTATATCGCAGCGCCGACGGTATCACCGCCGCGGAGCTCGCCTCGCTTTGCGGCCGCGACAAGGCCGACGTTTCGCGGGCGGTCGCCGATCTTCAGGCAAAAGGGCTGATTGAGAAAACCGAGCAATACCGCGCGAAGCTCAGGCTGACCGATTACGGTAAAAAAATCACCGCCGAGATTGTCGAAAAGACTGCGGCGGCGGAATCGGCGGCGGGCGAGGGGATCAGCGACGGCGAGAGACAGGCGCTTTATTCGGCGCTCGCAAAAATCAGGGATAATCTTCGCGAGCTTGAACGCACCGGTATTCGGCTTCCGGAGAAATCCGGCAGCGATATGGAAGGAGAAGCATTATGAGCGTAAAAATAGTTATTGACTCCTCGACAGACACCGCAGCAGGGATAAGGGACAGATTCAGAATAATTCCGCTGCCGGTCTGTTTCGGGGAAGAGAGGTTTTTGGACGGTGTAAATCTCAGCCACGCCGAATTTTATGAGAAGCTGAAAAGCAGCAAGCAGCTTCCGAAGACAAGCCAGGCGACGCCGTTTGAATATGAGCAGGTCTATGACGAACTGACAAAGGACGGGAGCGAGGTCGTTTCGATCACCCTTTCGCAGAAGCTCTCCGGCACATATCAGAGCTCGGTAATCGCGGCGGAGAAGTTTCAGGGGAGGGTTTTCACCGTCGATTCCGACTCGGTGACGATCTCCGCCGGTATCCTCGCGGAATATGCGCTTTCCCTCGCGGACAGCGGAATGGGCGCAAAGAAGCTCGCCGAGGAGCTTGAGAGGATCAAGGGCAGAGTCAGGCTTGTCGCGATGGTCGACACCCTCGAATATCTGAGAAAGGGCGGCAGGCTCTCGAAAACGGTCGCCTTCGCCGGGGAGCTGCTTTCTGTCAAGCCGGTCATCAGCGTCGAAAAGGGCGAGATCAAGCTGCTCGGAAAGGCGCGCGGCGCGAAGCAGAGCAACAACCTGCTCGAAAGCGAGATCGCGAAGGCCGGCGGAGTTGATTTTTCGATGCCGGTGCTGCTCGGTTATTCCGGAACCGACCCCACGACGCTGCGCAGATATATCGAGGACTTTTCGAGCCTCTGGAAGAACCGCATCGGCGATCTTAATATTGCTGAGATCGGCTGCGTCGTCGGCACCCACGCCGGCCCCGGCGCAATCGCCGCTGCGTTCTTTGCGAGGGAGTGAGGGGGGAGGCGGCAGGGCTTTTCATCATGTGCGTTAGCACGATTTGAAAAACTTTTAAATAAACCGGGATGGTTTCACCCGCCCCACTCTACCTTTATCGTCAGCAGCTCGCCGGTCATCGAGGCGCTGATTCTGCCGCCCATCTGCTCGGCGAGGGTCTTCGAGATCGCGAGGCCGAGGCCGGTCGAGTTGCGCGCCGCCTCAACAGAAAAGAACCTGTCGAAGAGCTTGCCGACATCGACGCCGCCGAGGTTAGAGGCGGTGTTTGAAAAGCTCGCCGAGCCGTCGGGGCTCATCACGATTTCGAGGTCGCCGTCGGAATATTTGAGCGCGTTGCCGAGAATGTTGCCGTAGATCCTCGAAAGCGCCTCGCGGTTCAGCATTCTGACTATCTTTTCCTCGGGGATAGTGATTTTCGGCTCGATTCCGCGCTCGGTCAGCGCGCCGTAAAGCCCCGCGATGCTCTCCTCAAGCGCCGCGCAGAGGTCTACCGGCTCGAGAGCCATATCCTCCGACGTCGAGATTATCACCGAATAGCGGAAAAGCTCCTCGGTCAGCCGCTTCATCGCCTCGGTTCGCTCCGAAATGCAGGCGATATATCTCTCGGCGGTCTTGTTCATCTGCTCGCGCTGCAAAAGCTCGAGATATCCCGAGATCGCGGTCAGCGGAGTTCTGAGGTCGTGGGAGATGTTTGTAACGGCGTCTTTTAACTCTCTGTCGCCGTTTATATACTGCCGCTGGAGGGATTTTAAGCGGGTAAGGTGGCGGTTGAGCTCCGCGGCGACGCGCTTAAGCGAGCGGTCTCCGGCCGAGACCGAGATCAGCCCGTTGGTGTCTTCGCTTAAAAGCTCGCCGAGCGTCTCGGCGATGCTGTCGAGGCCGGAATGAACCGAATGAAGCCGCAGCGCCAAAATCGCCGCCGCAGCGCCGAATATCGCGCATAAAACCCAAGCAACCATTCCGCTCACCCCGCTTTTTTCTTTGATTATAACCGCGCGGCGGCAGTCTGTCAACCGTCAGCGGATATTTCTGCGCTTAAAAACGGGGTATCCGGCGAGAACCGGAACAGCGAGCCAAAGCGCCTCAAAGCCCAAGACCCGCGCGGGGCGCTCGATTTCGAGCCAGGTGCTCTGAACCGCCGCTCCGCCGGGCAGAAAGTCATAAAGAAGCTCCAGCTTTTCGCGCTCCTCGGGGGTAGGGTATTCGGCGTTAGGAATCAGCATATCCTCCTGCGGCAGGTCTGCGCCGTAAATGTCGAGTATTTCGAGGTCGGAGACGTTTAAATACTCCTTTTCTTTGAGCTTTAGGCCGATCTCTGCGCTTGAAGCTATCATGAACACAACCGCGATCGCGCAGACTGCCGCGACCGCCGCCCTAGAATGTGTGCAGACGGTTATGACAGCGGCAAAGACAGCCATCACGACGGTCGACAGTATTCCGATTAAAAACAGAAGCGTGAGCTCGGCGAGCGAAAGACTCGGCAGACCGAGAAGCGGCAGCCCGACAACGAAATGAACTGCGGCAGAAAAGACGCACATCGCCGCCGCGACTGTCGCCGAAACGGCTATATAGGAAAAGTATATCTCGGCGCGGGTGCGGCCGGCGATTATTTTGTTGCGGATCGTATTGTCAGAAAACTCGCTGCCCAAAACAACGGCGGTAAAGGGCGCGGCGAACATCGGGATAAAGATCGCAAAGCTGAAAAGCGAGTAGTCCTGCCCCGCCTCGGGCGTGTTTATAAAGGTCGAGATCGCGCTCATCGCCCCGCAGACGGCCGAAAACACCGCAAAGGCCCAGAAAGCCTTGCCGTGCGAGAGGCGGTAGAGCCCTGCGGATATAAGATTAACCATATTATCACCTAGTTTATGTTTTTTCTGCGGAACACCCCAAGGCCGATAAGTGTGAACACCGCGGCCGCCGCGAGCGAGCAGAAGATAACCCGAAGAAAGTCGGATTGCAGCTTTCCGGATATCGCATCGAGCGCCGCCGAGGACGGAAGAACCGCCTTAAAGAAGCTCAGAACCGCCCTCGCCGCCCCGCCGACATAGTGAGGATTAACGGCGCCGTTTGAAAGGAGCGGCGGCTCGCGGTAGACGGCATAGGCATACATCCCCGCGCCCAACAGCCCGAAGGAGATGAATATATTAGCTGCGACTGCCGTCGCGATTCTTGAGATCACCGTTGAAATCATCGTGAAAAACGCAGCGTAGGTAATTGCGGAAACGCCCGCGCAGATAAGCTTCAGAAGCAGCATCTGCGGGAAGATTTCAGCGCCGACTAAAATAAAGCCGAGCAGAGAGTAGACGGCCATGTGGGTGAAAAAGACCGCCAGCCCCGCAAAGCAGCATATAACAAGGTTTGAGAGATAGACCTCGGCCCTTTTGCTCCCGACGACCAGCTTGTTTCTGACCGTTCCGTCGGAATAGTCGGTGCCGATAAAGAACCCGCAGAAAACCGACTCGATAATGCAGCCGTAGAGCATCGGCATCAGAAAATACAGATTCTGATTCTCTCTCAGGTTGCCGTATTGATATAAAAACCAGGCAACGGTCGCGCCCCAGACGGCCTCGCCGATGATAAACAGCCGGAAAAGCCTGCTCTTGCGCAGTCTCATAAACCCGGCGGAAAGAAGATTAGGCATTGAGTTCACTCCTATTTAAGGTCTTTTTTTCGAAAGACGATCGTTCCCGCAGCGGTGAAGACCGCGATTATCGCGGCCGACGCGCAGCAGGAATAGAGCGGCAGGTCGAGCTGCTCTGAATCGGAATCGGCGACGTTGGCGAGAAGTATCGCCTGACCGCTCGGCAGAGTGTTCAAAACCTTTTTATATACCGATCTTTGCGGCTCGGCGACATAATAGGGGTTGGGGTGAGGCTCCATTGGCTGCATAATATTGTTTCCGTTTTCGTCTGAGGTGATGGTCACGCCGCTCGAGATTATCTCGGGCTCTAAAAGCTCATTGTATAAATAGCTCCCCGCCATGAGTATTGCGAGCGCGAAGATTATCTCAAACAGCGCGACCGCGGCCTTGTTGGTGATTATATGGCTGATAAGGCAGAGGATCGCCGAAAACGCCACGCAGAACAGCGCGCTTTTGAGCACCAGAATCAACCAGCCGAAGACGCCGGCGTCCCAAAGCCCGAGAACCGGCAGCGCCGACAGCGCGCCGATATGCCAGGCGGCGCAGAAAACAAGCGACGCCGCGGAGACGGTTATGAAATTCGCGAGGTAGATCTGCCCGCGCCTGCTGCCGACGATGATTTTATTTCTCATCGTTCCGTCGGAAAACTCGGTCCCGAGAAAGAGCGAGACGAACACAGGTATTATTATTGCCAAAACGATCGGGCCTTCGTCGAAGCAAATTGATTCGGGAGACCGGTTTTGAAAAAGTTCGGGCTCAGCAACAATCTGCAAGGCGTTGTCATAAGTCGCAATAAAGCTGTAAGCGAGCAGGACGACAGCCAGCACCCAGAAAAGTTTCTTTTTAAACAGACGGTTGAAATTCGCCGATAAAAGATTACTCATATTTAAAACTCCTTTGTCAATTGATATTAGCTCAGAGCGGCAAACCCGTAGTCAGTTCCCTCCGACAAGATTGATGTAATAGCTTTCGAGGCTTTCGTCGTGCTCCTGAACCGAGATCAGCTCGCAGCCAGCTTCGGCGAGAGCCTTTGTAAACGCGGAGATATTGAGCTTTGAATAGACGTCGGCGGTAGAATCAGAGAGGATTTTATATTCGATATTCATTCTGTCGAGCACAAGGGCGAGGGCGCGGGTGCTTGTGACCTCGATCCTCATGCACTTTCGGCAGGCGGCCTCGAGCTCCTCGGCGGAGATCTCCTCTATCATTCTCCCGCCGTCGATAAAGCCGTAGTGAGTCGCGAGCTTCGAGAGCTCGTCGAGGATATGGCTCGAGATCAGAACGGTGATGTTCTTTTCGCGGTTGAGCCTAAGAATCAGCTCTCTTATTTCGACTATTCCCTGCGGGTCAAGGCCGTTGACCGGCTCGTCGAGGACCAAAAAGTCGGGATTTCCGCAGAGTGCGATCGCGATTCCGAGGCGCTGGCGCATTCCGAGCGAGAAATTGCGCGACTTTTTTCTGCCGGTGTCGGCGAGGCCGACAAGCTCCAAAAGCTCGTCGATTCCGTCAAACGAGGGCAGACCGAGAACGCGGTACTGCTCCTTTAAATTCTCCCGCGCCGACATATCGAGGTAGATCGACGGGGTCTCGACTACCGCGCCCATTCTGCGGCGGGCCTTGACTATCTTCGGGCTGCGGTTCTCGATTCCGTAAAGGGTATATCCGCCGAGCGATGGGCTCTGAAGCCCGCAGATCAGGCGGATAAGGGTAGTCTTTCCCGCTCCGTTCTTTCCGACAAAGCCGTAGATCGAGCCCTTCGGGACCTTCATCGAAAGTCCGCTCAGAGCCTTGAACTTTCCGTAATTCTTATAGAGCGAGGTTGCTGTCATTACATATTCCATAGCTATTCTCCTTTGATTTTTTGGGGCATATCCCCATACCCTTATTCTATAACACAACCGTAAAGAAAGCGGTTAAGAAATACATTAAGATTGCGTTAAGATTTGAGCTTGAAGCCGATTCCCCAAACCGCCTCGATATAGTCCCGCCCCGAGGCCTCGCGGAGCTTTCTGCGAAGATTTGAAATGTGTATCTTAAGCGAGCTTTCGGTGCAGTCGGGGGTGTCGGCGGCGATTTTGTCGAGAAGCTGGGATTTTGTATATACCTGCGACGGCTTCTGCATTAAAAGCTTTAGTATCGCATATTCGGTTCTAGTCAGCCTGACCTCGTTTTTCGCGGCGTAAACGGTGCGAAGAGCGGTGTTGAGCTCTAAGTCCTCAAAGATCAGCGAGTCGCCCTCGATTCCGGCGGAATTTCTGAGCTGAACTGCGATCCGCGCGAGAAGCTCGCCGAGATCAAACGGCTTGGTGACATAGTCCTGCGCGCCGTTCAGAAGAAGAGAGACCTTTGAGCCGGCGTCGGCCTTCGCCGATAAAACGATGACCGGAATGCCCTTTATCTTCGGCAGAACCTCCTCGCCCGAGAGCCCGGGGAGCATCAGGTCGAGAAGGATCAGGTCGGGCCGCTTTTCGCCGAGCAGCATCACCGCCTCGGTGCCGGAATAGGCGCGAAGGACGTTATAGCCCTCCTGGCCGAGAGCTTCTGAAAGCATATTCCCGATGTGGACATCGTCGTCGATTATAAGGATAGTTTTCATAATAAGCCTCGCATAAGTTGCAGATTTTATAAATCCATTATATATTATCCACCCCAAAAAGGCAATAAAATTCCCCCGAAAAAACTCTTTCGGGGGAAATCTTAACCTTTTCTTTACCTTTAGCCGATAGTTACTCTTGTGCTGTAATCGGAGCCGGGCTTGGTCGCTTCGGTGTAGTTATAAACGAGATTCAGCTCATATTCTCCGGCGTCGAGATAGAGGCTGAATTCGATCGTGCAGATACCGCCGTAGTTTTCCTGAAAAGCGACGTCGCCGTCACCGTCGGTGATCTGAACAAGGACAGAGGCGTTAGTGTCTTCGGGGCGGCTTTCGATCTTGATTCGGTAGTCGCCCGACTCGTCGATCTCGAAATTATATCTCGAACCGAAGGTCTGATCTCCTTCCCACTCGCCGGAGTTTGTGATGTCGAGAACGCTTGTGTCAAACAGCCCCGACTGTGTCGAAAACGGAGTCTCAAAATCGGGCCGCAGAACATTTGCGCCGAAGAAAAGCCCGCTCACCGCAATTATTGCGGCGATTATCGCCTTGTCGCGGGAATGTATGCTCGAAAGGGTGGAGTTGACATTCCCCTGATTGGGAATATAGCCGATCGCGTTTTCGGGAACGCCGGAGGAAGCCGAGAGCAGCTCCTGAACCTTCTTTTTTCTCAGAAGAACGCAGGTGACTATCAGCGACGGCACCGACGAGGTTATCGCCGAGAGAGCCGAATAGCTGCCGACGACTTCAGAGACCGAGCCGCCGAACAGGCCCTCAGGCAGCAGAGCGCAAAAGTCCCAGAAGGCGTGGAGGCTGACCGTTACCCAGAGGTTCCGGGAGCGGTAATAGATCGCGGTGAGCATCATTCCTAGAGCGATCGCGGCGATCATCTGGACAAAAACTCCGGCGTTGGCCTCGGGGTCTGCGCCGAGATTGACAAAGTGCATCAGTCCGAAGACCAGGCCGGAATATATCGTCGCGGTCCAGACTCCGGCGGGATCTTTAGCGTGCTTGTCCCAGAACAGGTTGGCGACGATGCCTCTGAAAAAGCTCTCCTCGGTGATTCCGATCAAGAACATTGTCAGAATAAACACGCCTATCTGCCAGATCGGCTGGAGCTCCTGCTGCGGAACAAGATAGTCATATTCCGGCGGGATCGGGAGAATAGTGAATACTGCCTGAATTGCAGTCCCCGCCGCCGAGAGAAGCCCGATAACGATCATATATCCGCCGCACAGAAGACCTCTGCCGTAGTTTTTGGTGTTGTTCCAGACGCTTCCGTATCCGAACAGAGCCATCAAAAGTATTCCGCAGAGTGCGAGAACGCACTCGGCGCAGAACTGAATTAGAAAGTCGCCGTTATATCTGAAAAACGGGTCGATAAACATAAGAAACGCGAATGAGATCCCCTGAGCCGCAAGGAACAGAAGAACAACTATGACCGAGAAAACTATTGGGTGCTTAACAGCCGCCTTTTTCATGGATATCTTCCTTTCTGAAAGCCGGATTAGCCGAAGATTTTAAGTGACTGCTCGATTTTTCTGAGTTTTTCCTGCGCAAGTGCGAGCTTCTGCTTTTCGCCCTCGACGACCTGCGCGGGGGCCTTTGAGAGGAAGCCGGCGTTATTCAGCTTAGCGCTGATGACCGCGATGTCCTTCTCGGCGGCGGCCTTTTCTTTATTCAGCCGCGCCAGCTCCTTTTCGCGGTCGACGATTTCGGAAAGCGGGATAAACAGCCTCGCCGAGCCTGTGACGACGGTCAGAGCGTCGGAGATCTCGCACTTTTCCGAAATTTCGACCGACGAAGCCGAGGCGAGCCTTTCAAAGAACATCACGCCCTTTGAATAGACCTCCTTTTCCTCGGTCTCGATGAACAGCTCTGCCTTTTTTGACGGCGGAACGTTCATCTCGGCTCTGCGGTTTCTGATTGCCTTGATCGCTTCGATTATCTTTTCAAAGTCGGTCTCCTCGGCGGGGAAGCTGAGCGAGCAGTCATAAACCGGCCAGCTTTCGAGCATCAGCGGGTCGCCGCTTCCGTCGAGCGCCTGCCAGATCTCTTCGGTGACAAACGGCATAAACGGGTGAAGAAGCTTGAGTATTCCCGCCATCGCCCAGACAAGAACCTTCTGAGCCGATTCGGCGGTTTCGCCACCGGTGTTGATTCTCGGCTTTGTCAGCTCGATATACCAGTCGCAGTAGATGTCCCAGATAAAATCGTAGAGCTTCGAGGCCGCGACGCCGATCTCAAATTTGTCGAGGTTGTCGCTGACCTCCTTCGCGAGAGTGTTGATCTTCGAGACCAGCCATTTGTCCTCGAGTTCGAGCTGCTCGGGCAGAGCCTTCGGCATCGCAAAATCCTCGGGCAGGTTCATCATAATGAATCTCGCTGCGTTCCAGAGCTTGTTCGCGAAGTTGCGGCTTGATTTGACCTTGTCCTCGGAATATCTCATATCGTTTCCGGGCGAGGTGCCGGAGGCGACCATGAATCTCAACGCATCGGCGCCGTATTGGTCGATTACAACAAGCGGGTCGATTCCGTTTCCGAGCGATTTCGACATTTTAAGTCCGTTCGGGTCGCGCATAAGGCCGTGAAGCAGAACCGTTTCAAACGGGCGCTCCTTCATAAATTCCATTCCCGCGACGATCATTCTTGAAACCCAGAAGGTGATTATATCCCAGCCTGTGACAAGAGTCGAGGTCGGATAGAAATATTCAAGCTCGGGGGTCTTGTCGGGCCAGCCGAGGGTCGAGAACGGCCAGAGCGCCGACGAGAACCAGGTGTCGAGTGTGTCTGGGTCCTGCCTCATCGGTTTGCCGCACTTCGGGCAGACAGCGCTGTCTTCCTTTGTGACGACGGTTTCGCCGCAGTCGTCGCAGTAGAACGCGGGGATACGGTGTCCCCACCAGAGCTGACGGGAGATGCACCAATCGCGGATATCCTCCATCCAGTTGAAATAGTTCTTTTCAAATCTCTCGGGGACAAATCTGATCTCTCCGCTTCTGACAGCTTCGATCGCAGGCTTCGCGAGCTCCGCCATTCTGACGAACCACTGAAGAGAAACTCTCGGCTCGATCGTTGTGCCGCAGCGGTAGCAGGTTCCGACATTGTGGGAATAGTCCTCGATTCTCACAAGATAGCCTCCGGCTTCGAGGTCTTCGACGATCGCCTTTCGCGCCTCGAAGCGGTCCATTCCGGCATATTTCGGGTAGTCTTCGGTGATCTTCGCGTCGTCGGTCATAACGTTGATGACCGGAAGATTATGGCGCAGTCCGACCTCGAAGTCGTTCGGGTCGTGGGCGGGAGTGATCTTGACGACGCCGGTTCCGAAATCCATGTCTACATAGCTGTCCTCAACGACGGGAATCTCACGGCCGACGAGCGGCAGAGTTACAGTCTTTCCGACATATTTTTTATATCTTTCGTCCTTCGGGTTGACCGCGACTGCGGTATCGCCGAGGAGCGTTTCGGGGCGGGTGGTGGCGAGCTCAAGCCAGCCCGAGCCGTCGGTCAGAGGATATCTGAGGTGCCAGAAATGCCCCGCCTGTTCTTCATATTCGACCTCAGCGTTGGAGATCGAGGTCAGGCAGTGCGGACACCAGTTGATGATCCTTTCGCCGCGGTAGATCAGCCCTTTTTCATAGTATTTAATGAATACTTCCTTGACCGCCTTTGAGCAGCCGTCGTCCATTGTGAAGCGCTCGCGTTCCCAGTCGCAGGAGGAGCCGAGCTTTTTGAGCTGGTTGATGATCGTCGAGCCGTATTTTTCCTTCCATGCCCAGGCGCGCTCTAAAAAGCCGTCTCTTCCGAGATCGTCCTTTGTGAGTCCCTCTTTTTTCATTTCAGATACGATTTTCGCCTCGGTCGCGATCGAAGCGTGGTCGGTTCCGGGGAGCCAGAGGGTTTCGTAACCCGACATTCTCTTGTAGCGGATAAGAATGTCCTGAAGAGTTTCGTCGAGCGCGTGGCCCATGTGGAGCTGGCCGGTGATGTTCGGCGGAGGAATGACGATTGTGTAAGGCTTCTTGTTCGGATTCACTTCCGCGTGGAAGCAGTTGCGGTCGGTCCAGTATTTATAGATTCTGTCCTCGACCTGTTTCGGCTCATAGAGCTTTTCAAGTTGTTTTTTCATTGAGTACCTTTCCTTTCGCTGATATTCAGCATGATTTTTGGAGCTTTGAGCGAAAAAATCGCCCCAAAGCTCAGGCTTTGAGACGAGAATAATCCCGCGGTACCACTCAAATTGCGCGGGCAAAAGCGCCGCGCCTCTTAATGCGCGATAACGTGCGCAGACGGCCGGGGTCTAATCGGCTTTTCGGCCTTTCTTCCCGGCGGCTCAGGGGTTACAGCTTCCGCACCGGTCCGGCGGCTTTCACCAAACGCCGCCTCTCTTTATGAACCGCTTTGCGGAGCACTCCCCGTCAGTGCCTCTTGAGGGATATAGTATCACAACTTTTCGGAAATGTCAATACGGACATTAAGAAAGCAGAAGCCAGATTGTCAGATGTCAGAATTTCAAGGTGTCTGCGGCAACACCTCTAAATATGGACATACACTTTTAAAGTGAAACTCTCTCGAAAATAATCCCCAAAATATTGACCCCTCTCAAAAAATGCTGTAAGATTATTCTTGAAAGCGCGGCTATAATAGCAGAAAGGAGCGAAAATAAATGGAAGACAGTCAGATAATTGAGCTTTATTGGCTTCGCGACGAGAGCGCGATACCGGCGACCTCCGAAAAATACGGAGGATACTGCCGGCGTATAGCCCTCAATATCCTCGAAAGCCGCGAGGACGCCGAGGAATGCCTCAACGACACTTATCTCGGCGCGTGGAACTCGATGCCTCCCCACCGGCCCGATATTCTCAGGGCCTTTTTGGGAAAGATCACCCGCGATCTATCGGTTTCAAGATACCGTCGGAATCGGGCCGCAAAGCGCGGAGGCGGCGCGGCAGACGCGGTCATCGGCGAGCTGGGAGACTGCGTTTCGGGGCGGGAAAGCGTCGCCGAAGAGGCGGAGCGCAGCCAGCTTATATCCGAAATCAACAGCTTTTTGGCGAATATTTCGGAGCGCAAGAGGGACATATTCATTCTCCGCTATTGGTATGCCGACAGCGTCGGAAGCATCGCGAAGCGGTTCGGAATGAGCGAAAACAGCGTTTCGGTAACTCTTAACAGGCTAAGAAAAAGCCTGAGAGACTACCTTATCGAGAGGGGGAACGAGCTTTGAAGCCTGATGAGCTTTTTGAGGCGCTAGGCGAAATCAAGCCGGAGTATGTCGAAAAGGCCGACGCCGCCAAGGGACACAGACGCTTGGCATGGCTTGCGATCGCCGCCTGCATCGTTTTGATTGTGCCGGTCGCGGCGGTATTCGGGCGGCATAAAAACGCAAAGACCCCGATGAACCTTTCGGATTACCTTGAAAGTGTCGGAATCGAGGCGGAGGCGGTCGAGCCGCGGAGTTCAGCGACCGAAATGCCCCAAATGACCGAGGAGGAGGTTTTGGGGGATCTTCGGAACAATACCGTCGTCAGCGGGGAGATAACCGGTTTTGAAACGCTTCTGGTCAAAGACGGCGACTCGGTCTGGTATCTTACCTTTGCGGAGCTGACGGTAGACGAGGTCTTGAACGGCGAATACGGCGCCGAAACCGCGCTGCTCTTTGACATCGCGGGGTACGGGGGAATGCCCGCCGAAATGGCGGGGCCTAGCCCGTTTATGGCCGGCTGTGAGCTCGGAACAAAGGGAGTGTTTGTACTCAGAGAATATCCCGACGAAACGGTCAGGGAGCTTCAGGGCGTCAGCCTTTATCCGTCCGATATCGGATATAAAGTCGTTCTTTGGCTCAGCCGTTCCGAAGGTATGCTGACCTTTGAGGCGCAGAACATTTCGGTTCCGGAATCTGAAATAAAAGGGTATTAAAAAGGAAAAACTGACCATACTATTGCAGAAATCAACTTTATCGGAGGTAAAGATGAATCTGCTGAAGCCTTTTGGAATCTACTGTTTCGGCGGCCTTGCTTACGGCGTGCTGGAAATAATCTATCGCGGGCAGACACATATTTCGATGTTCTGGGTCGGAGGACTCTGCTTTTTGGTTATAGCCACGATCGACAATATCGGCCTTTTCGGCGGCAGCCTCGTCTTCGAGGCGCCGGTCTGCGCGGCCTTTGTGACCGCAGTCGAGTTTGTCTCGGGGGTGATAATCAATCTGAGACTTGGGCTAGGGGTCTGGGACTATTCCGGAATACCGCTCAATCTGATGGGTCAGATATGCCTGCCCTTTTCGGTGATCTGGCTCGGGCTGTCGGTTCCGGCGGCGGTCTCGGCGAGGCTTATCCGCCACCTGATCTTCGGCGAAGAGCTGCCGGAGCTTAGGCTGCTGCCCGCGAGAGCGGTCGCTGTCGGGGAGGACGGCGCTAACAGCCCCTGATGTCCCAGCGGACGTGCAAGAAAACAGATTGTCAGAAGTCAGATATCGGAAATTCAAGGTGCCGCCCGCTTTTGCCGGTCAGGAAGCATGAATAAGCCCCCGCCCCTCAAAGGGGCGGGGGCGCTCTTTATCTTTCGATCTCTCCGTTCGACAGAGCTTTCAGATATGCGTTTATGAATCCGTCGAGGTCGCCGTCCATGACCGCGTGGACATTTCCGTTTTCAAAGCCTGTGCGGTGATCCTTGACGAGCGTATAGGGCATAAAGACATAGGAACGTATCTGCGAGCCCCAGGCGATCTCCTTCTGAACGCCCTTGATGTCCTCAATCTTCGAGAGGTGCTCGCGCTCCTTGATCTCGACCAGCTTCGCAATCAGCATTTTCATCGCATAGTCGCGGTTCTGCACCTGCGAGCGCTGGGTCTGGCATGAGGTGACTATCCCGGTCGGGATATGTGTCAGCCTGACCGCCGAGGAGGTCTTGTTGATATGCTGCCCGCCTGCGCCCGAGGAGCGGAAAACGTCCATTTTAATGTCCTCCGGCTTGATCTCAACGCTCATGTCGTCGTTGATCTCAGGCATAACCTCGACCGCCGAGAAAGAGGTGTGTCGGGAGCCTGAGGCATCGAACGGCGATATTCTGACCAGGCGGTGGATACCCGATTCGCTCTTTAAATAGCCGTAGGCGTTCTCGCCTTCGATTATCATTGATGCGCTCTTGATTCCGGCGTCGGTGCCGTCGAGAGCGTCGAGCACCGAGACCTTGTAGCCGTGGTTTTCGCCCCACCTGATATACATTCTGAGCAGCATCTCGGTCCAGTCCTGAGCCTCGGTGCCGCCGGCTCCGGCGTGGAAGTTTAGTATCGCGTTGGAGTTGTCATATTCGCCGGTCAGCAGGGTTTTTAAGGTCATCGAGTCGATCTTTTCAGAGAGTGTGTCCAGCTCGGTCTTGATCTCTTCGAGAAGAGATTCGTCGTTCTCCTCGTTATACATCTCGATCAGGGTCTGAATATCCTCGGCTTGAGAGTGGAGCCGCCGGTCGTCCTCGACGGTGTTTTCGAGGGATTTTGTGCGCTGAAGGATTTTCTGGGACTTGTCTGCGTCGTCCCAGAAGCCGGGCTCCGCGGCCTTTAGGTGGAGCTGCTCGATCTCGTTCTTCGCGGCGTCGATATTGAGAACCGAGTGGAGCTCACGAAGCTTCGGAAGATAATCCGAAAGGCGTTGTTTCAGTTCGTCTATAAGTAACATAATTCCTCCGTAGTGTTGTTATTCAAAACAAGTTTATCATAAGCGCGCGGAAAATGCAATAGCCCCCGAGGGTTATATGTTGACATTTTTCGGGATAAGTGTTATAATATTCTCGCCACATAACTGAATATTTATCTGTAATGAGCGCATTTTTACTTTGGTAAAAGTGCAGGCTTTTCTATCTGTTTAAAAGATGTGCTCTTTGCAGAATGAATCAGTTGTGTGGCAGCAATCGAGCCGAGCATTTTTCGGTGCGCGGTTTCGGCTGCGCACTTTTTTATTTTATTTAGAAAGGCCCGAAAGGGGAAGGTGAACAAAATGGCACTTATTATTTGCCCAGAATGTGGAAAGAGCGTTTCAGACAAGGCAACGGTATGCCCAGAGTGCGGATATCCTTTAGTTGAAAAAGAATATTCGGAAGAAAACACACCGCAGCAAGTCGAACTTGTTGCAGTAACGGCACCCAAAGCTAAAAAAGCTGTAATTATCGTTTTAACTGTAATTATTCTTATTGTTTTAGCTGTTGCGGCCTTTTTGGGTTATAAAACTGTTAAAGAAAAAAGGGATAAGGAAGCCGCAATAGCTCAGTTCAAAACCAGCTTTGAAACTGTGACTTATCTTATGCTTAGCGGTGGTATTGAAGCAGAGGATGCGTGCAATTTGATCAATCAGGTATGGTATAATGCCATATATGAGGAATCAGATTCAAAAACTGACAAGTATGTAAAGAGCAACGGCCATTATAATGATTTCAATACCGCTTTGGGGCTGCTGTTTGAAGATGATACCTTTGTTGCTAAGCAGTTTGCAATTAAAGAAAATCAGGAAAGCGTGGACGCGGAAATGAAATTGCTTAAAAATCCTCCGGAAGAGTATGCCGAGGAGTATGAGGCAATTAACGACTTGTATGATGAATACATAAATATGACAAACCTCGCTATTAACCCCACAGGTTCACTAACATCATATTCTTCGTCATTCCATGAAGCAGATACAAACTTTTTGAACTGCTATAATAAGGTTAATAGGTATCTCGAATAAGCCAAACGCCCCCTCTCGGGGGCTTTATTTTATAATCTTCGCGCTCATCTTATATTCCGAGACCCCCGGCCGGCCGCAAAGCGACAGCAGCCTCGAGGCGAGCTCAATAAGCTCCGCCTGCCTTTTCGCCTCGGGCGAGAGCCTTGAAAGGTCGGCGAGCGAACCGCTCCAAACGATCTCCGCCGTCTTCCGGCAGGCGTTAAGTATCTCCGCGCCCCGCTGATTCAGCGCGAGAACTCTGACGAACGGCGGCTCGAACATATCCTCGGCGGTAATCCCGAGAGCCGCACAGATCACGATTCTGCGCACTCGCGCGTGGGTGACGTTTCGCGACTTGACCGCCGAATACACCTCTCCGAGAGAATCCGCCCGCCGCGTCGCGTCAAAGAGGCGCCCGGCCAGCTCGCCGCAATAAGGCACCTGTGCGAAGTCCTCCTTTGACATCGCCGACAGCCGCCACAAAACCGCATTTTCGCCCTTTTCGATAAACGCCGGCGACTCCGGCGGCTCAGGAAGATATTGAGAAACGCCGCCGCCCTCGCGCAGAAGCTTTCTTATCTGCGAAGCCGAGGCGAACTGCCCCGAAGCTTCTTCCGAATCGTGGGGGAGGGTTCTTTTGACGGCAAACGGTGCGATTTTGCTGCCCCTCAGCGCTCTGAGATATTCCAGAGCGAGGGTGTTGTTCGGGCTGAGTATCTCTGCCGCGCCTTCTCCCAATATCCTCGCCGCGGCCTGGGGATATGTCGCCCCGCGGGACATCTCCGCCTTGATCTTTGGCTCGCCGTCCTCGATTTTTTTGAGCGCCGATTCGAGCGCTGAAATGTCGTCGGTCTCGGCCCCGAAGGAGAGCATATCCACTTTCCCTAGCCGTTTGAGAATCCCGACGCCCGCCGAGCAGAAATCCCGTGCCGCCCCGAGCGAATACTGCGGCGGCAGCTCCAAAACAAGGTCTGCGCCGCCTCTGACCGCCGCTTCCGCCCGAAGATGGGGTGGCAGAACGGCGATATCTCCGCGCTGGACTACCGAGCCGCTCATCACCGCGACAATATGCGTCGCACCGGCCTCCCGCGTTCTTTCGAGATGATAGGCGTGGCCGTTGTGGAAGGGATTATATTCCGCGATTACTCCCGCGATCTTCACTTTTCCTCACCCTTAAATTTTCTTATGTAGTTAAACAGATATAGCTGAGCTATTCCTCGGGTCTGATAAAACTCCTCCGGCAGCCCGTCGGGGTAGTATTCCGCCATCACTCTTTTTATCCAGACGTCGACAGGAAAAGCCTCGGTCTTTGAAAACCCGCTCAGCAGAACGCAGTCGGCGACCTTCGGCCCGACTCCGGTGATTTTCATCAGCTCCGATTTCGCCTGCTCATAGGGCAGCTCCTTTATCAGCCCGAGGTCGACCTCCTTCGAGGCGACCTTCTGCGCCGCGTCGATTATATACCTCGCCCGAAAGCCGGAGCGAAGATATCCGAGGCTTTCGACCGTTTCGCCGCTGAGCTCCTCCGGCGTCGGAAAGTGGCCGTAGTGCTCTGCAAGGCGGGCGATTATCCCCTTGATTCGGGTTATGTTGTTGTTTGAGGAGAAGATGAAGCTGACAAGAGACTCCCAGCCGTCCTGCCTTAAAAGCCTTATCCCCCGCGAGAACCCGCAGGCGGCTTTTAAGGTCGGGTCCTTTGAATAGAGCTCCCGAAGCGCCGAGTAGTCGGTGTCGAGGTCGAAATAAGGCGCCCAGACATTCAAAAAGTCCTCCTCCGAGGTGTCTTTGAGCAAAAATCTGCCCTTTGTCCCCGAAATCGAAAGCGGGCGGTCGAGGCAATAGCCGAAATAGGCGTTTTCACCGGTTCTGTTCCACCTGAACGCCTGCCCGGTGTCCAAGACGTCGTCGAGCTCTAGGTCGTCTTCAAAGAGTATTATATCCTTTCCCGAAACTTCATATTTCATAAACTTCCTCCAAAGTCTTGTAATCTGCGATGAATTATATTATAATATAACAAGAAAATATTTTCAAGTGGGAGGAACAAACTGTGAGAGAAAGCATTTTGACAATACCGGTCAGCGAGATTTTTGAGCCGCGCGACGGCTGCCCGATCTGCCGAATGAGAGATATGCTCGAAAAGCGCACGACCGAATACATCATGGGCGCCGCGATGATGGAGCCCGACGTCAGAATTGAGACCAACCGCCTCGGATTCTGCAAGACCCATTTCGACCAGATGCTCCGCCAGAAAAACCGCCTCTCCCTCGCCCTGATGCTCCAGACCCGTCTCGACACCCTTCGCCGCGACGTTTTCTCGAAGCCGGGCATCTTTGACAGCAAGCAGAAGCGGATCAAGTCGCTGGTCAGAAACAACTCGACCTGCTTTGTCTGTTCAAAGGTCGATTGGGCGATGGAGCGCCTGATGGTGACAGTCTTCGAGCAGTATAAGATTTCAAAAGAATTCCGCGAGCTCTTTAAATCTCAGCAGTTTATCTGTATGCCCCACTGCGAGATGCTCTGCAACCTCTCTTTTGAGGGTACCGATAAGCGCACCGCCCTCGATTTCCGCGACGACGTGATCGCGCTCGCGAGAAAGCATATCGAGGAGCTCTATAAAGACGTTTCGCACTTCTGCTCGATGTTTGACTACCGCAACAACGGCGAAAACGCCGACTGGGGAAATTCCCGCGACGCCGTCGAGCGCTCGGTCGAATTTCTGACCTCCCGCAAGCCGGGGTAAATTTCAGAAGAGGAGCTGCCCGCCATGAATGAATTGACCGTTGAGAACGTTTCTGTAAAGCTGAGCCCCGGGCTTAAGCTTACGCCGGAGATTCGGTCGCTTGTTGCCGAGTATATCCGAAATCGGTTTTTAACGTCGGTAATCGCTTGGAATGACAGCGGCGCTAAAAAGCTCGCCATGCGCTTTGCGTCTCCTGCCGAGGCCGACCGCCTAAAAAACGGCGAGGACTTTCTGACCGTTGAGGTTGGCGGCTTCACCGGCAGAATATATACGCTTTTCGGCCTGACGCCTTTTCAGCTCACAGATGAAGATATCGCGTTCGCTAGAGCGCTCTGGTTCGAGCCGGTATATGTCGAGCGCAGCGAAGACGGCCGACTCTATATCGACGACTGAGACCGGCCTTGCCAGATTATGCAAACCTATGAATAAAAGTCCCCTCGATTGGACAGATTCGGAATAATTCCGCTTAAACCGCCGCCTTGTGAGCGATCGTTGATTTGCTCCTAGGGGCGGTTTGTTTTTCCGCAAAATGGAAAAATCGCCTTTTCCCGCGGGTTTGCGAAAGCGTGCTTTGGAAATTTATCGCTTTTTGTCGAAAAACCGTGAATATTTTCGTAACTACCCGCTGTATAACCCTCAGACGGCTGCGGTTGAAAGTCAGATCGCGAAAAAACGCGGGTTTTCCAACATTTCAACCGAGTTTTCAACCGATTTGCTTTTCTGCGCGAAAAGTTTTCAACAGTTTCAACCGAGTTTTCAACCAACGGGTTGAAAATCGACTATACAGAGCGTATATGCCGACGGCAGTTGGACATAATCTTAGCAGAAAATGGAGCGTCTGAAATGGGAGGGTTGTTTTATTTGTCCTGCAAAGTGCGGAAAATCGGGGGAACCCCTTAATAGGGTTCAAACGATGCCCGTTGCAGAGTGCAAAAGGTCACTTTCGTCAGCATCGTTCTGCAAAGGCTTCGCCTTTGCCCGACTGCTATTGCGGCTAACAGGGCTTTGTGACCTGCCGCGGTATGCACGTGGGGTTTTGCCCAAGAGGACGAGCGGGCGGGCGTTTATGCCCGCGAAGTCCGATTGGCTACAAAACCAGCTTGCATTGCAGCCTTTTGAAAAAGGCTTGACCGAAAACTTTTAGTTTTATGCGCTTGAATCGGACGGTTCCGAAAAAATATCAGAAAGAGGTAAAAAGATGTTAAAAGGCGTAACAAAGAGGATTGTTGAGATCAAGAGCCCCGCGAGCGAGCACTTCGAGCGCGCAGTGCTCTATCTTCGCACCGACCGGCCTTATCCCAAAAAGAGCGAAGCGATCGGTCTCGCCGAGGAATATGTCAGCTCGCTGGAGCCGAATGAGCTGCCGAAGCCGCCGAGGGATTTAAGGCTGACGGTTGCGGTTCTTTCGCTCAGCCTCGGGGTAACTCTGGCGGCGCTCGCGGTTCTCTTGGTTCTTTATACAAAAATGTGAAAGATATTTTGGCGGATATTCCCGAAAAAAGGTCTTTTCAAATCGAACGGTTTGTGATATAATTATATCTGTATAAATCTGCTGTTTTTTAAAGGACGAAATATGGACAGAAAACCGCTTAACAAACCTAACGAAGGCGGCCGGCGCGGCGGGCTGATTATCGGCCGGAATCCGGTGCTCGAAGCCCTGAAGGCCGAAAAGCCGCTCGACTGCATTTATATCTGCGGCGAGGGCGGCTCGCTGAATTTAATTCGGAAGCTCGCGCGCGACCGCGGGACTGTGATCAAGCAGGTCAGCCAGCAAAAGCTTGACGGAATGTCGGGCGGAGCATCTCACCAAGGCGTGATCGCGACTGGCGCCTGCGCCGAATACTCCGATATTCCGGCGATTCTCGAAGCAGCCCGAGCGAAGAACGAGCCGCCGTTCGTAATTATATGCGACGAGATCGAGGACCCGCACAACCTCGGCGCGATAATCAGAACCGCCGAATGCGCGGGAGCCCACGGAGTGATAATTCCGAAGAGGCGCTCGGCGTCTTTGAGCGAAACCGTTTTTAAGACCTCTGCCGGCGCGGCGAGCTGGCTTCCGGTCGCGAGAGTTGCGAATATCGCCGCCGCGATCGACGAGCTCAAAGCCGCAGGGCTTTGGATCTACGGCACCGACGCCTCCGGCAGCGACTACCGCACAACCGATCTTCGCGGCCCGATCGGGCTGGTGATCGGCTCCGAGGGCTTCGGAATGGGAAAGCTTGTGTCGGAAAAATGCGACTTTATGCTAAGGCTTCCTCTAAGGGGCAAGATCACCTCGCTCAACGCCTCTGTCGCCGCGGGGATATTTATGTATGAAATTCTTAGGCAGCGCGAAGCCGCCGACAAAATTTGAAGCAGGAGGGTATTATGGCAGACAAGAATTTTTCGGTCGACGATATTATTAACGAATATTCACAAAAGACCGGCGGCCGCCGCAGCGAAGACACTCTCGACATCGACAGGCTGATAAACGAGCTCGACCCGAAGGACCGCAGCGCGGCGTCAAAGGAATCGGCAAAGGTCGGCCCGAAGACCGAGATGATCGAAGACGTTCTCGAGATCGGCGACAACAGCTACGCCTTCACCCCCTCCGACGACGAGCTGATCGGCGGCGATGACCCGAAAGCTCCGGTCAGCAGCATACCCAGCGAGACCGGCGAGCTGTTTTCAAAGCTCTCGGAACCGCTCGGCGCAAAGCCTCCCGAGAACGAGCCGGAGGAAAGCGAGATCGAGCTAGAAAGCGGGCTTCGGGTCGCGAAGAAGACCGAGCAGGGGACCGGAGTTTTAGAAAGAGTTCTCGAAGAGACCCGACTTCCCGAGGAGGACCGGGTTATACATCAGCCAGAGCCGGTTCAGCCCGAGATCCCCGAGGAGCCGAAGGTCAGACCGGTCGAGGAGACGATCCACCGCACCGAGCAGCCGATCCGCCCGCTTCGCGAAAACGGCTCCAACACCGCTATAATGGAAGGGCTGATGAAGCTCAAAAAGGAGAGGGGAGCCCCGAAGCACCGCGACTCGAAGGTACCGCCGGTAAACCGCGCCTCGATCGACGACATTCAGCTCGATATCGGCTCGAAGATAATCCCGAACACCGAGATCGGCCTCGACGAAAACGCAACCGAGGAAGAACGCCTCGCATACTTAAACGCCAAGCGCCGCGAGAGGGTAAAGCAGTTTGTGATCTCCTCCGACGAGGAAGAGCCGCCTAAAAAAGACGACGTCGCCGACTTCACCGGCTTTGACCAGGCGAAGGAAATGGCGGGGAATATCTCCTCGCTTAAGGCAAGTTTGGTTGTCCGCCTCTGCGTGTTGCTTGTCGCGTCGATCGTTTCGGCCTACGTCGCCTTTGCAAACGACGCGAAGCTCCCGCTTATCAATCTGCTCTCTAAGTCCGAAAACGAAGGTATGCCCTATCTCTTTGTCAACGTCGTTCTGGGGCTTCTCGCCTGCTTTGTCTCCTATACCGTTCTGATGGTCGGAATAAAGAAGCTCTTTACCCTTAAAGCCGACAGCGACAGCTTAGCCGCAGTCTCGGCGCTTCTGAGCATCGGCGCGGGGATCGGCCTTCTGACCGACACCGAGCTTGTCCAGCTCTCCGTTGCAAATATTTATATCAGCGTTTCGATAATCGGCCTGCTGATAAATACAATCGGAAAGCTTCTGATAGTCGGGAGGACCGAGCGCAACTTCCAATATGTCTCCGGCGGATATTCAAAATACGCCGTAATGCAGGTCGAAGACGAGGACGCCGCCGGAAAGTTCACAAAGGGCGCGCTGACCGACTTTCCGTCGCTCACCACCAGCCGCAAGACCGAATTTGTCAGCGACTTCATCAAAAACAGCTATTCCGCCGACATGACCGACGCCTTCTGCAAATACTATGTACCGATAATAACACTGATCTCGGCGGTCGTCGGCGTTATCTCAGCGTTCCTGCACCCCGCCTCGATCGACACCGGAACGAGAATGCTGCTCTACGGTCTTTCCTGCGCCGCTGGAGCATATGCCCTCTGCTCTGCGGCGGGAATGATGCTTGTAACAAATATCCCGCTCGCGAAAGCTTCCAAAAAATATCTCCAGTCCTCGGCGGTGATGCTCGGCTATTCGGCTGTCGACAAGTTTGCCGACACCAACTCGCTTCTTATTGACGCGGTCGACCTCTTCCCCGACGGAATGGTCGAGATAGTCAATATCAAGCCCGCGAAGAAGACGCCTATTGAAGACGGAATAATCTATGCCGCCTCGCTCTGCTGCCAGACCGAGAGCATTCTCCGCCCGACCTTCTATAAGATGATAAAGGGCAAGACCGAAATGCTATTCCCGGTCGAGAGCTATCTCTATGAAGACGGGCTCGGGCTGCTCGGCTGGATTCAGAACAAGAGAGTTTTGTTCGGAAACCGCGCGCTGATGGAGAGCCACTCGATCGAGGGGCTTCCGACCTCCGAAAAAGAGGAGCAATATGCCAAGGACGATTCGAGCCTGCTCTATCTTTCGATCGGCGGTTCCCTCGCGATGATCTTTGTCGTCAGGCTAAAGGCGTCGGTTTCGGTCGCGAAGGGCCTCAGAGACCTCGAAAAACAGAATATAACCGTAATTCTGCGCTCGGTCGATTCGCTTTTGAGCATTTCCCGCATAGCCGAGCTCTTCGGCGTCGCGCCGAATATGTTCAAGCTCCTGCCGTTCAGGTATCACAGCGAATATGACGAATATACCTCTTATGTCGAGAAGATGTCCTCGCCGATGATCTATTCCGGCCACTTTGCCTCGCTCGCGATGCTCATTACCGGCACCAAGCGGCTCCAGAAATCCGCAACGGTCGGCGTCGCGATCCAGACCCTTTCGGCAGTTCTCGGAATCATTCTCTCGGTGGTGCTGACTCTGGTCGGAATCTTCAACGGAGTGATGACCGGCTCGGTGGTTATTGCATACACGCTGTTCTTTGCGGTAATAACGGCGGTAGTGCAGGCGATAGCTAAAACATAAAGTTTTTACGGGGAACCCCGAGCGGGTTCCCCGTAAACCTTTCCTGCATGGCCTGCGCTCACCGCTTCGGCCATAAATGTATAAAATTCGGGAAATGAATTTGAGGCTGTCGCTTCTCGACAGCCTCTGACGGGGAACCCCGGACGGGTTCCCCGTAAACCTTTCCTGCATGGCCTCCGCTCGCCGCTTCGGCCATAAAGGTATAAAATTCGGGAAATGAATTTGAGTCTGTCGATTCTCGACAGACTCTGACGGGGAACCCCGAACGGGTTCCCCGTAAACCTCTCCTGCATGGCCTCCGCTCGCCGCTTCGGCCATAAATGTATAAAATTCGGGAAATAAATTCCCGAATTTTATTTTTAAAATATTAAACCGAAGCTTTTTGATTTAAATTTCCTATCCCTCATACCCGTTTCTGCTCAGAAACTCGTCGAGGTCGTCGGTTCCTATCTCACAGGTGTCCTCTCTGTCCTCATATACCCTTACCAGCCTGATATAATCCGGCTCGCCTTCGGGGTTTTGAAACCCGACAAGCAGCAAATAGCCCCTGTCCTGTAAGAAATATCTGAGGATATAAATTCCCGAGCCGACATCGTCGCTCCGATAGCCCTCAAAATCGCTTAGCGAAAGCTCTCCGCCCTCCGAAATTATCTCCCTTAGCTTCTCGACCGACAGCCTCGGGCGGTTGTCGGTCTCACCGGTGGCCGCGCGGTCATAGGAGTTTATGAGCGTGATCGGCGTTTCGCGGCCGAGACTGACGCCCTCCAGTTCAATAAAGATATATTTCTCGACCTCCGCGGTGTCGTCGCCCTGCTCACAGGTGACGATAATTTTAAGTCCGCCGTTTTCGGCTTCAACTCCTGCGACGGTAAAGTCGGCGGGGCTTGACGGGCTGGCGGCGTAGACGATCACCAGCGAGCGGTTTTCAAACCACTCCTCGGGGTAGTCTTTCATCTTCGCCTCAAATTCAGAAAGCTGCGGCTCGGTATATGGGCTCCAGTACCAACTGTTTTTGAGAGAGTTATAGTAGTCCTCAAGCTCCGCCCTCGAACCGATCGCTTCGGCGTCGCGGAGAGAGGTTTCACCGGCGCTTGCGCTGACATCGCTGAACGAAAACCCGCTCAAAGCCAGAAGCTCAGAGATCTCTGCGCCGGCGAACTGCTCGCCGTAAAAATTACGGAGAAGGCGGGCAACGGTGTCGTCGGCGGAGCCGAACTCGATTATCGCGTCGCCGGAGAGCCACATGTGAACCGGATAAAGGTAGTCGATCACCATTCCTCCGCCGTCGTAGCCGTATGAGCTGCCGTCAGAGCCGTAGTTGGAGGCTTCGTCGGCGGCCGCCTCGGGACTGTCATAAAGCTTGACGCAAACCGGCTCGTCGTCCTTGAGCTTAAGCGTGTAGAACCCGACCGGCGTATGCTCATAGCCGTCAAAGCTGTATTCCCCGACGTCCTCCCGCTTGACTGCGTCGAGAACACCGGCGTCGCTGAGCATTTTTTGAAGCTTTTCGACCTCTTCCGGCAGTCGGCTCGGGTTCATCGACGGCTCGGGAACGGCGTCGGAAAGCGATGCGCCGCCCTGCTCGCTTTCGGTTAAAGCCGGGCTTTCCGGGCTTTTGGCAGTGCAGCCTGAAAGGCAGAGCGCCGCGAGCAGGATTATCAAAAGATTTTTCATTAAAAACACTCCTTTCACCTTTAATACGCGCAGAAAGGGCAAAATATTGCAGGAAAGAAAAATTTTATAATAATTTCTGAACACCGAATTTAGGCAGATTAAATTTTGAAACATCCCCCTCCTTTCGATTGACACAGGCCGAAAATAATGCTATACTTTTACTGAATAAATCCGAGGAAGTGAAGACAAATGCCGGAAAAGGCAAAAGGGCAGAAGACGATCGCCGAAAACCGCGCCGCGAGACACGATTACTTTGTGATCGAATCGCACGAGACCGGAATCGAGCTTGTCGGCACCGAGGTAAAGTCGATCCGCTGCGGCGGGGTCAACCTTAAAGACAGTTGGTGCGAGATCAAGGACGGCGAGCTCTTCGTCAACGGTATGCACATCAGCCCCTACGAAAAGGGAAATATTTTTAACCGCGACCCGAGAAGGGTGCGGCGGCTTCTGATGCACAAAAACGAGATACGCCGCCTTTACGGAAAGGTCCGCCAGGAGGGTCTGACCCTGATTCCGCTGAGACTTTATTACAAAAATTCCCGCGTTAAGCTCGAAATGGGGCTCTGCAAGGGCAAAAAGCTCTATGACAAGCGGGACGATATAGCAAAAAGACAGTCCGACCGCGACATCGAGCGCGCGATGAAGGACAGACAGCACTGAGGAGGGCTTGACAATGGAGCTGCAAAAAGCAATCGAATCGAGAAGAAGCACCCGCGCCTTTACCGGCCGAAAACTCACCCGCGCCGAGATAGAGACGCTGCTCAGGGCCGCGACATCGGCGCCCAGCGCCTGCAATATGCAGTCATGGCACTTTTATATCATCGCCGACGTGGGCGAGCGTGCAAAGCTCAAAGGAATATGCGCAGACTGGGTCCCGTCGGCGCCGGTTGTGTTTATAGTCTGCACCGACGCCGAGGCGATAAACGCCCGCTTCGGAAGATTCGGGGCAAAATTCCCGATCCAGGACACCTCTCTCGCAATCGAGAACCTTCTTCTCAAAGCGACCGACATGGGCCTCGGCGGCTGTATCATCGGCGCATATAAGCAGGAGACGCTTATCAAAACGTTCAGTATTCCCGATAAATACGTCCCGGTTGCGCTGCTCCCCGTCGGCGAGCCCGCCGAGGAAATTCCCGCCCGCGAAAGAAAGAATATTTCGGAGGTTTCGGAATATATCGGCACAGCGCCGGAGGAGGGCGGAGAGCCCCGAGCCGAAGAGGCCGAAAAGCCGTTTGAGCTTCGCCACGCCTATCTTCCCGGCGCTGAGTTTGAAGACCTGAATCTTTCCGGCGCGAGTTTTGAGAATATCAACCTTTCCGGCGCGAGCTTTGAGAATATAAACCTTTTGGGCGCGAAGTTCACCGACATCAACCTGACCGGAGCAAACTATTCCGCGCTCAATATGTCCGGCTCACACTTTGAATGCGCCGAGCTGAACGGCGCGAGCTTCGGCTGCTGTGAAAAATGCGAGCGAGAGGGGAAATACTGCGTTGAAATGCAGCAGGCGCTTTTGGACAGCGTCGATATGCGCACTTCAAAGCTCAACCACTGCAACCTCGAAGGCTCGGTCCTGACCGACGTCAGGGCGGTCGGCTCGAAGCTTTATGACATCGACCTCGACGAAAGCTCTCTTTCCGGCGTCAATATGGTCAGCTCGGGGATACAGTGCTCCAACCTCTTCGGCGCATCGTTCAAAAACTGCTGCTTTGCGAATACCTCGCTTGAAAACTGCGATATTGAGGGAATGACTGTCGACGGAATCAGCGTCGCAGAGGCGGTAAAAGCCTGTAAAGAATCCGCCAAGTGAGCCGCTGTCGGGAGAAAACGCTATGAGAGATATGAAGCGAACCGATTGGACGCGAATACTCGAACGGGAATATTCCGAAAGAGCGGCTGTCGAAAACGGCCGGCGGCGCAGAGAAAGCCTTATGCTGATAAAAAAGGTCGCCGAACCGCTCAGCGTGAGCAGCGCCGGAGAGACGGCGGTTATTGCCGACGACGGCTACAACTGGCTTCAGATCGCAGTCGAGGGCTGCCGGGTCTGGCTGACCGCGATGTTCGACGGCAGCGGCGATTTTTTGCAGATTTATTTTGACATCACTGCCGGAAATTCCTTTGAAGACCCCGAAAATCCCAAATTTGAGGATATGTATCTTGATGTTGTCGTCACAAAGGATTACAGGACTGTTGTTCTCGACGAAGACGAGCTCGATGAGGCGCTTTCTGAGGGCATTGTTACCCAAAAGGCGTATGACCTCGCGAAAGAGGACTGCGCCGAATTGTGCCGAAGGCTTCGCGGCAGGGAAAAGAGAGCGGCGGAATACTGCATAAAGATAATGGAGGAACTGAGAAAGGGAATTTGCACGGAGTAGAATGTCAATTTTCACAACTTATTTCTCAAACTAATGTGAAAACAGCGAGAAACTCTCCGGCGAGTGTTGATTTTCTGAGAAAAGTGTGTATAATGTATATTGCAGGATCACGGGGGCGTAATGGCTTCGACGGGGATTTTGAAGACGAATAAGCGAGTAGAGACCGCACCGTATCTCTTAAAAATGGTGTAACTTTTAAATTAAACGACAATAACCGTTTAGTTCCGGCGGCTGCTTAATAGCTGCCCGTCCTGCCGGTGAATACCACGGCACCGGTTTGGGCGTCGTTCAGTGGTGAACGTCGCTGCGCCTCTCCCGGAGCGCGGCGATGACTTACGGGATACCGAGCGCGGAAGTCTGCTTACCGACGGCCGCGCGAGGAAATTTAATTGATAAGCTACACTCGTAGAAGGTTTTTCGGATAGGTTTTCGGACACGGGTTCAACTCCCGTCGCCTCCACCATCGTACGAAGCGTTGAACCCCATAAAGGTTCTCATCGTAAGAAACGCTATCGTACTCATCATGAACTTGGAGGACTACTCCAAGTGAAAAAGAAAGCATGGGTTTCGCCCATGCTTCTTTTTTTGCACTTTTCAAAAAAACTCTTGAAAAACTATTGAATTTCACTTGACTTTCCCTTATAATATTATCAGAACATGAAGCCATATCACAGGAGGTATCACACCATGAGGAACAAGACCGCACAGATTACGCTGTCGCTGGACCCGGAGACAAAGGAAAGGCTCCGGCTCTACGCGCAGGAGAACCGCAAATCCGTCTCTCAGGTCATTACGGATATGATTTGGGCTGTACCCCTCAGAGCGGAACAACAGGCAGAGAAAGGCCAAGGTGGCGGCCATGACGGCAACTGAACTCCAGGCCGTACCCGCCCCGGAAACAGAGGCAGCCGCAGAAGCATACCGGACGCGGAAGCGGGCAGATGATGTGTTCCCGGTCCCGGAAATCGCGGCGACCATCACGCACCCGGACTTTGAGCGGGCGCTCATGGGAGACA
>CANQJB010000018.1 GCA_947624155.1 uncultured Clostridia bacterium | reverse complement strand
ATTCCGATGCAGACGCTTATTATCAGGAAGGAGCGGCCCTCGCGGTGCGCCCGCTCATATTCTCCCTGGCCGACCGTCTGACCGATCATCACTCCCGCCGCGCTCGCGATTCCGCCGGTTGCGACAGTGCAGAGTCTCTCTAAAACGACCACTATCGCGTATGCGCTCGCGGCTTCTTTGCTCATATGTCCGAGAATCATTGATATTACCGTCGCGGCAACTCCCAAAAGTGTGTCCGAGATGATCGCCGGCAGCCCGAGGCGGATAAATTCGCCGACAAGAGCCCTTGACGGCAGCTTCAATATTCCCGCCGCACGGTAGTGAAGCTCCTTTTCAAATTTAAACATATAGACGACGCAGACCAGAAGCTCGACGATTCTCGCACAGAGGGTGCCGAGGGCCGCGCCCATTACTCCGAGAGCGGGTATGCCCAAAAACGGCACGCCGAAGATAAAGATATAGTTGCAGCCGATATTGACGACGAATGAGATGCAGGAGATAAAGAGCCCGAGCCTTGCGTTTCCGACTGCGCGGATAACGTTGCTCATCACAAGGCTTATTCCGTGGGGCAGAAAGATCAGCGCCGTGACTCGAAGATATTTCGCACCCTCGGCGATGACGTCGGGATCGGGTATATAGAGAGACATTATCGCCTTCGGGAATAGCGCGGTGACGATTCCGAAAACAGAGCCCATAACAATGACTATCTGCATAACGAGGTCAAAGGTTTTTCTGACCGTCTTCGGCTCCTCTGCACCCCAATACTGCGACGCGAGCACCAACCCCGCCGCGCTTATGCCCATGCACATTATGTTATAGATCGCATAATACTGGTTTGCGAGCGACGATGCCGAGATTGAGACCTCTCCGAGCCTCCCGACCATTATCGTGTCCATCATATTGACGCCCTGATTTATCAGGTTCTGAAACAGAACCGGAACGATCAGAAGCATCGCGTTTTTATAAAATTTCCTGTCCGTGACAATGAATTTTCCCAACCTGCTTCCGCCGGCAGCTTCCAATTGAATTCCTCACTTTCTGCGCTTTTTTGTCGATAATAACTTATTATAGCATAAAGTTCGGGGGAGTACAAGAGCGAATGAGAGCTAAACACGGCAAAAGCATTTACTTATAATTATACATTCTTGAATGTATAAACTGCAATTAGCAGAAATGAATATTGCCAAAAAGCAAGCTTTTGGGAAATTTTTGTGTAGTAATCTCGCCAATCCATGACACTTTATGGCAAAATATTGCAGTAAAAAAGTAAATGCTGTCGCCGTGGGCACTTGATACGAAAAATAGTGTAACAACTGATTATATGAATAATGAAAAATCGCATAAATCTCTTGTATCCCTCTGCGGTTTGTGATATAATTAAATAAGAATTTATCAGAAACCGAAGGGTGGGGGATCAATATGGCCGACTCAGTTATTGAGCTCTATACCGAAGCCGACGTTGAAAAGCTTCGCAAAAAAATCAGGATATGGGCGGCGGCGCTCGGAATTGCCGCAGCTGCGGCGTTGATCGCTTGCATCGCGATGGCGGCCTCTGCGACGACACTGACCGCCGAGAAAATGGAAGCCGCCGCGATTCTGACAAGCATCCTTTCCGGCTGGGTGATAATCTACTGCGCGATTTTCGTGATCGGCGCCGCCCGCCGCGAGCTCGGCCACGCGACGACTCTCAGAACGAGCGAGCGCGAGAGGGTTGAGGGCAGAGTATCGCTCAACGGCGAAAGGCTCAGGATCAGAAAGAGCATTTCGGCGAGGGGAGTCGAGGTAGAAACTCCCGAGGGGATAAAGCGGTTCTGGGTCTCTCAGACCCGCGCCGGAAGGCTCCAAGAGTCCGATGCCGCCGCGCTTTATATATCCCACGGATATGTCGCGGCCTATGAGGTGTCGAAATGAGATTTATCAGGAATGTTTTTTCACAGCTCCACACCTTTGTCCTCTGGGCGCTTCTCTCGGCGATATTCTGGAGTTGGATATTCACCTTTGTCACCGACACCTCGCCCGAAAAGAAAGTTTCGGTTTATTGCTATGTTCCCGAGATAAGCGACGCTGAGCTCGCGGCAAAGCTCGAAGAGGATAAGCCTGAGGGAATAAAGATGATAAAGGTTCACAGCTTTGAATATGTGATGTTCAATGTCGACTACATCGAAAACGGCGACATATTCGTCCTGCCCGAATCTTTGATCTCGGAATATGACGAACTTCTCCTTGACCCCGAGGGCGGAATAAAAATCTATGATTCCGAATCGGGAAGCGGCTCGGCAGACAGCTATATCGGCTATGCCGGCGAGGACTACTATCTGTTTTTGGGCATGAATTCCGTCCACCTCGACGACGGAGCCGCCGAAGAGGTCGCCGAAAACCTGATCGGCCTTGAATGAACTATATAAAAGAGAGGTATTAAAATGAAAAAAGGTTTATTTTCGATTACAGTGCTGACTGTCGCGATGTCGCTGCTGCTGTCTGCCTGCGGAGAAGGTTCCGAAAAAGGTCAGAATGTCTCGGGAGAGCGTGACGGCTTCTGCGGCGATCTTGAAAGCTTCGCCCCGACTGGAAAGCTTGAGGGGAACGAGCTGTTTGTTGAAAAGGTTGAAAACCTGCCCGAAAAGTTCATAATGGGCGTTGACGCTTCATCAGTCATCGCCGAGGAGGACAGCGGAGTAAAGTATTATAACTTTGACGGAGCCGAGCAGGATGTCTTTAAAACCCTCGCCGAAAACGGAGTGACACATATCCGCGTGCGCGTATGGGTCTGCCCCTATGACGAGAACGGCAACGGCTACGGCGGCGGAAACTGCGACGCCGAAAAAGCCGCGGAGATCGGCAAAAGAGCGGCGAAATACGGGCTGCGGCTCATCGTCGACTTTCATTATTCCGACTTCTGGGCAGACCCCGGTAAACAGATGGTCCCGAAATCGTGGAAGAATATGGGCCTTGACGCAAAGTCGGACGAGGTATATAAGTTCACCAAGGACACCCTTAAAAAGATCAACAAAGCAGGCGGTGTGGTCGGGCTGGTTCAGGTCGGAAACGAGACGAACGGCACTCTTTGCGGAGAAACGGGCTGGGACGGCGTCTGCGAGCTGATGTCGTCGGGAAGCAGAGCGGTTCGCGAGGTCTGCCCCGAGGCGCTTGTTGCCGTCCACTTTGCAAACCCCGAGCATTCCGGCACCTACGCCGAATATGCAAAGCAGCTCAGCGAGCATGATGTCGACTATGACGTTTTCGGAAGCTCATACTATCCCTTCTGGCACGGCACTCTTGAAAACCTCACCAGCGTGCTCTCGAACGTTGCGAACACCTATAATAAAAAGGTGATGGTTCTCGAGACCTCTTATGCCTATACTCCCGACGACACCGATTTCAACGGCAACACAGTCAGCGACAGCGCGACGGGGCTTACGAAGAATTATCCCTTTAGCGTTCAGGGGCAGGCGGACGCGCTCCGCGATGTCATTGATGCGGCTGCAAAGGCAACAAACGGCATCGGCGTCTGTTATTGGGAGGGAACGTGGATTACCGTCGGCGGCGCTTCGAGAGAGGAAAACAAGGCGCTTTGGGAAAAATACGGCTCCGGCTGGGCGAGCAGCTATTCGGCGGCCTATGACCCGAACGACGCGGGGAAGTATTACGGCGGCTGCGCCGTCGACAATCAGGCGCTTTTCGACCGCGACGGCGTTCCGCTGCCGAGCTTGCAGGTGTTTAATCTTGTGAGATACGGAAACGGCACACCGCCGGAGGCGGAGGAGTAAGCGCTCAATAAAGCGGGGGAAAAATATGGGCAAGGTATTCGCTTTGCTCATGCTATTTAAGTTTTCCCCCACCCCATCAGGGGTTTGCTTTTAGTATTGAAACATAGCACCGCCCCTCCCCAATGGGGGAGGGGCGGGTTCTTAGCATTTTTCCCTCGTCTCTCTCCTTCGCCAAAATATTCGCTTTCAAGGTGTTAGAATAACCTATATTTGACATTAAGGAAGGGATCAGGAATGATAAAAAAACTGTCGCCGAAAAGGATTTTAGCTCTTTTGCTCTCTGCCGCCGCCGGAGCGGTGCTGTCTTTATGCCGGGTGATGTCCGCGCCCGCGCCTTTTGCCGCAATACTCCCCGCGGCGCTCTCTCCTGCCTGCGGAGCCGCGTCTGTTTTCGGAGCGGCCGCTGTCGGAATTTTCAGCTCTCCCGCCGGAGCGGCGCCGGTAATTGCAGCTTCTGCCGCCGCGCTGATAGTCCGCCTGAGACTCGGTTCCGCCAACCGAAGCAGAGCGCTGTTCACTCTCTCGGCTCTCTCTGCCGCAGCATATTTACTCAGCTCGGCATTTCTTTGCGCCTTTTCGGGAGGCGGCCTCTGGGAAATCCTTCGCGCGCTTCTCAGTGCCCTGCTGCTCTTCGCCTGCGACTGCGTTTTTGTCAGGGCGTCGTCGCAACTCGGCTCGGTCAGAGGTCTTGCCCCGCCGACGCTCCTATTTTGCTGCGGAGCGGCCGTCTGCGCACTGTGTTCTCTGAGGTTCGGCCCCGTTTCGCTCGGCGGCATCGCCGCCGCCTATTTTGTTCTGTTCGCCGCCCAGCGTTTCGGCCCCTATGCCGCGGCCTCGGCTGCGGCGGTATTCGCCGTCGGCGCGGGGATATGCTCTCCGAGCCTGTTCGGTGTCTTCGCGCTCCTTGCGATACCCGCGCTGATCTGCTCGCTTCCGGCGGTTTCAAGCCCGCTGAGGGCGTCTCTCGGAATGATCGCCGCTGTAATTCCTGCCGCGATGCTTTTCGGCGAACCCGACGGCTCAATCGGGCTTATTATCGACTGCGTAATCGCCGCCGCGCTGTTTATACCGACCTACGGCCATTCGCTGAGGCTGATCTCGCGCCTCGCCGCCGGCCCCGAACCGGTTCTGCGCTCCTACCGCGCCGAGATGCTCCGCTCGTCGGTCGAGGAAATATCAGACCGCCTCGCCGCACTTTGCAGCGTTCCTGCGCCGGAGCCGAGACAGGTCAGCGACGCGGTATATTCAAAGGTATGTATGAGCTGTCAGAAAAATTCCGCCTGCTTTGAGGGCAGCCCGCAATCGCTATCCGGGCTCGACAGCCTTCCCGCCGGAGACCTGACAAGCCTCTGCAAGGCTCTTCCGGGCTGTTCGAGGATCAGCGATATCCGCAGGGTCAGCGCCGAAACGGGGCGTCGGCGGGAATACATAATCGGCAAGAACGCCGAACGGGGCGGTGAGTCACGCCTCTGCGTCCAGATGCTCGACGCACTCGGCGGGGTAATATCCGACGCCGAGCGCGCCGCTCTCAGAACAGTCTCCGCTGACCCCAATCTTTCCTACCGCCTGCGCAGAGCGTTGAAAAGGGTGGGCGTCAGGTTCACCTCCTGCTCGGTCTATCCTTCTGGCGATGTTGAAATAACGCTCCCCGCCTCTGCGAGGATAAACGAGCTGAAGATCGCCGCAACTGTTCGGGATATTGCCGGAATCCGTCCGCAGAAGCCGGAGCGCCTCGAATATTCCGAGAGCGTCCTATTAAGATTCACGCCGTCTGCGGAATATTCCGCGGAATCGGGCGTTTTCCAGATACCGGCGGAGGGGGATAGCTGCGGAGATGTCGCCGAGAGCTTCTGCGTCGGCAGATTCAGCTATTTTCTTCTCTCCGACGGAATGGGTGTCGGCAAAGCTGCGCGAAAGGCCGCCGAAACGCTCAGTGATCTTCTGAAAGAGCTTCTTCTCCCTGGTTTCTCTGCTCAGACCGCGATCCGCCTCGCCGGAGCGGTAATGGCGCCGACACTTTCCGAGGAAAGCTTCGCGACACTCGACCTTCTGCGGGTAGACCGCTTCACCGGCGCCGCCGAGCTCTATAAGGCGGGAGGCTGCGCGAGCGTCCTATGTTCCGACAACTCCTGCTCGGTTCTCCGCGAGGGCGGCTACCCGATCGGTATCCTCAACTCCTGCGATTTAAAGGTTCACCGCTTTTTTGTAAAGGACAGCGCACTGGTAATGATGATGACCGACGGGGCGGCTGCCTCGGGGATACCTGCCTGCCTGAAGGCGCTCGAATCGGGGACAAAGCTCAGCCCCGAGCGGCTCGCCGAGGCGGTCTGCCAAAGGTGCGCGGCCGAAAATTCCGGCAAAAGAGACGATATTTCGGTCATAGCGGTAAAAATCGAGCGGAGCAGGTTATAATCCGTTGTGAATTTCAACAAAAATTAAGTGTTCAAAATGTGGATTTTCTAAGAAATTAACAAAATACTGTTGCAAAATTCCGAGATATTTGGTACAATATCACTGTGCATAAATATGCCGGAAAAGGAGGCAGATTTGATTGTCTTTTGAAATATCAACCGAAATAATCGACGCGATCGACCGCTTTTTGGGGGGGATAAATTACGACAGCGGAGACCTCTTCGGAGCTCACCGCGAGTCTGACGGCAGCGTTATTTTCCGCGTCTGGGCGCCGAACGCGAAGACCGTTTCGGTCGTCGGCGACTTCAACGGCTGGAACGAAACTCATAATCCCTGCGAGAGGATTCACGGCGGAATTTGGCAGTGCCGCATCGAGAACCTCAACGAATACGACACCTATAAATACTGCATCAGAGGCGCTGACAACACTCTGCGCTGGAAGTCCGACCCTTACGGAATACACATGGAGACCAAGCCCGCAACCGGAACAAAGCTGTTCGAGTTGGGCAGATATCATTGGCACGACGCCGCATATCTCAGAAAGCGTGACGCCGCCCCGCCTTATGACCGGCCGATGAACATCTATGAGGTCAATATCGGCTCCTGGAAGCAATATCCCGACGGCAACTTCTTCAGCTATAAAAAATTCGCCGAGGAGATAATCCCTTATTTAAAGGACATGAATTATACCCATGTCGAGTTCATGCCTCTGACCGAATATCCCTTCGACGGCTCCTGGGGATATCAGGTGATCGGCTATTTCGCGCCGACATCCCGCTTCGGCACCCCCGAGGACTTTATGGAGATGGTGGATATGTTCCACCAAGCGGGCATTCCGGTCATTCTCGACTGGGTCCCGGCCCACTTCCCGAAGGACGCCACCGGCCTCTATGAATTCGACGGCTCGCCCTGCTATGAATACTCCGACCCCCTTAAAATGGAGCACCAGGGCTGGGGAACCCGGGTCTTTGACTTCGGGCGGCCCGAGGTCAGATCGTTTTTGATTTCGAGCGCGGTCCATTGGTTCAAGAATTTCCATGTCGACGGAATAAGAGTCGACGCAGTCGCCTCGATGCTCTATCTCGACTACGACCGAAAGGAATGGCGGCCCAACAAAAACGGCGGAAAGGAGAATCTCGAAGCTGTCGAGTTTCTCCAGATGCTCAACACCGCGGTATTCGAGCGGTTCCCGAGCGCGATAATGATCGCCGAGGAATCGACCGCCTGGCCGAATGTCACAAAGCCGAAGGAGATGGGCGGCCTAGGGTTCAACTTCAAGTGGAACATGGGCTGGATGAACGACATGATGCACTATATGTCGCTCGACCCCTATTTTCGCTCCTATAACCACAATCAGCTCACCTTCTCGTTTATGTATGCCTTCTCCGAAAACTTTATCCTCCCTGTCTCACACGACGAGGTAGTCCACGGCAAGGGCTCGCTGGTCAACAAAATGTCCGGCCGCGACGTCCCCGAGAAGATGAGGACCGACAAGGCGTTCTTGGGCTATATGATGGCTCACCCCGGCAAAAAGATGCTCTTCATGGGATATGAATTTGCCCAGTTCAGGGAGTGGGACTATGAATCGGGGCTCGAGTGGTTTATGATCGAGGATTTCCCGGCACACAAGGATTTCCAGGACTATGTCAGAAACCTCAACCGCTTCTATCTCGACAACCCGCCGATGTGGAACGACGATTACAGCTGGAACGGCTTTAACTGGATCTCTGCCGACGACAACACTCAGAGCGTAATCGTCTTCCGCAGGATTGACCGCAAGGGGAACGAAGTCCTTGCAGTCTGCAACTTCGCCCCCGTCGACCGCCGGGATTACCGCTTCGGTGTGCCTTACAGAGGTACATATACCGAGGTCTTCAATTCAAGCTCACGCGACGGCTCGCCTTATGCAAACCAGCCGGTCAAATCCGACAATAAGATCGGGGCGCACGGATTCCCGCAGTCGATCTCGATCAACATTCCCGGGCTGTCAACAATGTATTTCAAGGTCAAAAAGTCCGGAGGACGAGCTCCGAAGGCAAAGCAATAAGACATTCAAAGAAAGGAAGAAATATATATGTATAATAAAAAAGAATGTGTGGCAATGCTTCTTGCCGGCGGCCAGGGCTCAAGACTCTACGCGCTGACAAAAAAGGTGGCGAAGCCCGCCGTACCCTATGGCGGAAAATACCGAATCATCGACTTTCCGCTCTCAAACTGCGTCAATTCCGGCATCGACACCGTCGGCGTTCTGACACAGTATCAGCCCCTTGTCTTAAACGACTATATCGGCAACGGCCAGGCGTGGAACCTCGACAGGATCCACGGAGGAGTACATATTCTCCCGCCTTATCAGACCAGCTCGGGAGCCCAGTGGTATGAAGGCACCGCGAACGCGATCTATCAGAACCTCAGCTTTATCGAGCGCTATGACCCCGAATATGTCGTTATCCTCTCGGGCGACCACATCTATAAGATGGATTACTCCGATATGCTCAGATTCCACAAGGAAAAGGGAGCGGTCTGCACCATCGCCGTAATCGACGTTCCAATCCACGAGGCTTCCCGCTTCGGAATAATGTTCGCCCACGACGACGGCTCGGTCTATGACTTCGTCGAAAAGCCGAAGGAGCCGAAATCGACCCTCGCTTCAATGGGTATTTACATCTTCTCCTATCAGACTCTCAAAAAATATCTGACCGAAAACGAGCTCGACGAGACCGCGACAAAGGATTTCGGAAAGAATATCATTCCCGCGCTGCTCGAAAACGGCGAGAGCGTTTATGCCTACCGCTTCAGCGGCTACTGGAAGGACGTCGGAACGATCGACAGCCTTTGGGACGCCAACATGGAGCTTTTGGCGACAAACGTCGATCTCGACCTTTACGACACGAGCTGGAGAATCTATTCAAACAACGACACCGCCGCGCCTCATATCATCGGCAAGAACGCGAAAATTCAAAGCTCGATGGTCACAAACGGCTGCTATATCGACGGAGAAGTCGAGAGCTCGGTCATTTCCGGCGGGGTGACAATCGAAGAGGGCGCGCTGGTCCAGTATTCCGTCCTCTTCCCCGGAGCTGTCGTCAAGAAGGGCGCGGTCGTCGAATATGCGATAGTCGGCGAGGACAGCGTTATCGGCGAGAACGCCCATGTCGGCGCGGCCCCCGAAACAATTGAGAACAAAGACGAGTGGGGAGTCGCAGTTGTCGGCCAGGAGATAACCGTCAGCGACGGCGCAACCGTTGCTCCGAAGCAGATAATCTCCGAGAGCATATAAATAATTTTAGGAGGAAAGACAATGAGCTATAATATGACTAACGTTCTGGGCATTCTCTTTGCAAATGCCCACGAGGAATCGGTTCCTGAGCTCACGGCCAAAAGAACGATGGCCTCGGTTCCCTTCGGAGGAAGATTCAGAATGGTCGACTTCCTGCTTTCGGGTATGTCAAATTCCGGAATGTCAAAGGTCGGAATAATCACCAGAGCCAACTATCAGTCTCTTCTTGACCACATCGGCATGGCCCGCCCTTGGGATCTCGCCCGAAACGACGGCGGCCTGACCCTTCTCGCGCCGTTCGGCAGAAATATCGACACCGGCCTATTCCGCGGAAAGCTTGAAGCGCTCGACAGCTGCCTCAGCTATATCCGCCACACCGGCTGCGAATACACCGTTCTTTCTGACTGCGACCTCGTCATCAATCCCGATTTTTCCAAGCTCGTTCAGGCTCATATCGGCAGCGGGGCCGACATCACCGCGGTCTGCCGCACCGCAGACTATACCGTCGACCAGACCCGCGCCTCGACCTGCTTTGAGGTCGGCGGGGACGGAAGAGTCAAGGAGGTCTCGATCAACCGCGCGATGGCCGGCCGCAGAACGATGGACCTCAACATCTATGTTTTAAAGACCTCGCTTCTCATAAGCCTTGTCACCGACCTCGTCTCGCTCGGCAAATTCAGCCTCAGCCGCGACGTTTTGCAGGGCAAGTGCGGCGAGCTCAATATCAGCGTATATGAGTTCAGCGGCTTCTGCATGAGAGTCTGCGACCTTGAGAGCTATTACAGAGCGAATATGGCGCTCCTCTGCCACGACGACCTCGCTCAGCTCGTAATGAGCGAGCGGCCGGTATATACAAAGGACCGCGCCGACGCCCCCGCGAAATACGGCTTTGACTGCACCGTCAAAAACTCCCTTGTCGCCAACGGCTGCGTGATCGAAGGCGTTGTTGAAAATTCGATCCTCTTCCGCGGAGTAAAGGTCGGAAAGGGCAGCGTTGTCAAGAACGCGATACTGATGCAGGACACCTCGGTCGGCCGCAACACCTCCGTCTCCAACATCATCACCGACAAAAATGTCACGATCGGCGACGGCCTGACCGTTTCGTCTTCCGAAAATTGCCCGCTTTATATCGCAAAGGGCAGAACTCTTTAAAATAATGGAGGGTCAGAAAATGAAAGTTCTTTATGCAGCAAGTGAAGCTTTACCCTACATAGCCTCGGGCGGCCTTGCAGATGTCGCGGGCTCTCTGCCGAAGGCTCTCTGCGAAGCGGACGTCGACTGCCGCGTCGTAATGCCTCTTTACGGCACCATTTCCTCCGAGCTTCGGGACAAGCTTGTTTACAGAACCAACTTCTTCGTTCCCGTCTCCTGGAGAAACCAGTATTGCGGCGTCTTCGAGGGCGAGGTGAACGGAGTCAAGTATTACCTTTTAGACAACGAGTATTACTTCAAGCGCCAGCAGATTTACGGCCACTTTGACGACGCCGAGCGCTTCGCGTTCTTCTCAAGAGCAATTCTCGAGCTTCTTCGCCACATCGACTTCAAGCCGGACATCATCAACTGCAACGACTGGCAGACCGCCCTCGTCCCCGTCTATTACGATATGTTCTACCGCTATTATGACGGCCTCGGCGGAATCAAGACTGTTTTCACGATCCACAACATTCAGTATCAGGGCAAATACGGAATGGAGCTCTGCGGCGATTTGCTCGGAATCCCCGACGACAGAAGGAGTATTCTCGAATATGACCACTGCTGCAACTTCATGAAGGGCGCGATAGAGGTTTCTGACAAGGTCACCACCGTTTCGCCGACCTATGCTCAGGAAATTCTGAACCCCTGGTTCAGCTACGGCCTCGACCCGATACTCGTTCCGAGACAGTATAAGCTGACCGGCTTCCTCAACGGAATCGACCAGGACGTCTATAACCCCGAGACCGACCCCGCTCTTCCGGCTCACTTCTCCGCCGCCGACAAATCAGGCAAGGCGATCTGCAAGCAGGAGCTTCTCTCCGAAATGGGTCTGCCGCAGGGCAAGGAGCCTCTTATCGGAATCGTCACCCGCCTCGTCGGCCACAAGGGCGTCGACCTGATAAAATATGTCTTTGAAGACATGATCAACCTCGGCTATAAATTCGCAATCTTGGGCTCGGGCGAAAAGCAGTATGAGGACTTCTTCCGCGAAATGGCCTACCGCCACCCTGACAGAGTCGCCGTCACCATCGGCTTCATACCCGCTCTGGCTCACCGGATCTATGCCGGCGCCGATATGTTCCTGATGCCCTCTCAGTCAGAGCCCTGCGGCCTCGCCCAGATGGTCTCGCTGAGATACGGCACTATCCCGATAGTCCGCGAGACCGGCGGACTGAAGGACTCGATCACCGACTGCGGCGGCCCGGGCGGCAACGGCTTCACCTTCAAGACATATAACGCCCACGATATGCTCGACGCGACAGTCCGCGCGAGAGCCTATTACGACCAGCGAATGAAATGGGGCAAGCTCACAAGCTATGCGCTCCGCCAAGACTTCAGCTGGAAGCGCTCGGCCGAGCTCTATAAAGGGCTTTACAGAGAACTCTGCGGCTGCTGAAAATAACGCATAAATCAGGGGAAGAACTTCTTCCCCTGATTTTTGAAAGGATTGAACGGTTTTGAATCAATATCTCAGAAATCTTGGCCGCATCGAGTTTGTGGTGACCCTCGCCTGCACCGGCCGCTGCAAGCACTGCTCGGAGGGAGATCACCGCTCCGGCGGGGCTCATATCGACGGCGGAGCCGCTGCGGAGGCGGTCAGAAAAATCTGCGGGGAATATCAAATTAAATCGCTGATGACCTTCGGCGGCGAGCCTCTTTTATATCCCGAGGACGTGTTTAAAATCCACCGCGCGGCGTCCGAGGCGGGAATCCCGAAGCGCCAGATAATCACAAACGGATTTTTCAGCAGCGATCAAAAGAGGATAGCCGAAGTCGCCGAAAAGCTCGCGGAGAGCGGCGCAAACGCGGTCCTTCTTTCGGTCGACGCTTTTCATCAGGAGACTATCCCGATCGGGCCGGTGAAAGCGTTTGCCGAGGAAGTTCTGAGCCGCGGAGTAAATATCCGCACTCAGCCTGCGTGGCTCGTCTCAAAGGAGGACGGCAACGCCTATAACCTCAAAACTCGGGAAATCCTCGCGAATTTCTCGGAAATCGGGATTTTTCCCGCCTCCGGTAACGTGATCTTCCCGGAGGGCAACGCGCTCAAATATCTCGGCGAATATTTTGAAAAAGGGGAGTATGTCAACCCCTACCGCGAGGACCCGACAGATGTGCGAACCGTCAGCATTGCTCCGGACGGTGGGCTTTTCGGAGAGAACATTTACACAGGGGATATACTGGCGACACTCCGGGAATATTCGCCCGAAAAATTCACTGAATAAACCCGCGTGGGCGTTCTCCGCTTGTAATAAAGAAAAGTTTTCAAATTCCATTGACAAACCGGCCGTTTTGTGGTAAAATCACATTTGTTGCTTGCAGCGGAGAATACGCGGGTATGGCGGAATTGGCAGACGCGCATGGTTCAGGTCCATGTGAAAGCAATTTCATGCAGGTTCAAGTCCTGTTACCCGCACCAAAATGAAAGGCACCTAAAGGTGCCTTTCATTTTGGTGCTACAGATTGTAAAAGTTAAAACGCTTCTGTTATGGACGGCGATTGCTCGGCATCTTCCACTCGCACTGTCAAATTAACCTATCGCACCACTTCCCACACAAAAATTTTAAAACTTCGGAGGTTTACCATGTCAAAATTAAGATTCATTCTACCCTTTATCGCAATCATTTCCCTGATTTTCTCTTCCTGCGGGTCTGAGAGCGCGGGCTCCGCGAAGATCCTCGCCGCCGAGGACGGTCTTTTGGTCATCGAAGCGACAGCCGACGGCGGCAGTCTTGAAGACGCTCTGAACGCGCTCAGCGATGCAGGGGAGCTGACCTATTCCGGCAGCTCCGGGGACTACGGTCTCTTTCTGACTGCGGTGAACGGCCGCGAGGCCGATCTATCTAAAAACGAATATTGGGCGTTATATACAACCCTCGGCGAGTTGGACGGCGTCGCATACTCCAACGAAGAATTCGGCAGCTACGACTATGACGGCAGGGTTTGCGCAAGCGCGTCCTACGGCGTTTCGGGGCTGATAATGGTCGAGGGCGAGATTTATGTCCTGACGGTTGAGAGCTACTGATGAAGCCGCGCGAGCTTGCTATCTGCGCGGTTGCCGCGTCGCTTTTGGTCGCGGTTCAGCTCGCGCTGAGCTTTGTCGCGGGGGTAGAGCTTGTGACCGCCGTTTTCGCGGCGTTCTGCTATGTCTTCGGGGCCAGGTCGGGCGTCCTGACCGGGCTGGTGTTCTCGCTTCTTAGGTGCCTGATTTTCGGCTTTGTCCCGAATGTCGTTCTGCTCTATATTCTTTATTACAGCCTTTTCGCGCTTGTTTTCGGCGCAGTGGGGAGAGTCTGCCCTCCGGCATGGCTCTGCGAGGCGGCGCTTGTCCCTCTTGCGGCCGCAAGCGCGTTTTTCGCGGTCAGAGGGATACCGGTCAGCGCCGTTTATAAGACGCGCGTGTCGGTAATGCTCTGGGTTTTATTCGGAATTTTCACATCGCTCGCAATCTTCGCTCTTTTTGCTAGGGAGAGGGGAGAGCTCGTCGCGGTGACGTCTCTCGCTGCGCTGATGACCGTTCTGTTCACCCTTGCCGACGATTTGATCACCCCGCTGATGCTCGGATATTCCCGCGAGGCCGCCGCAGGATATTTCTATTCCGGCTTTATCGTGATGCTCCCACAGACCGTCTTCGCGGCGGTAAGCGTGTTTGTCCTGTTCTATCCGCTGAAAAGGGCTATGACGGCGGTGAAAAACGGAAAAAGGTGAGGGTGAGGGAGCAGTTGAGGTTTTAGTTAAAGGTTTTAGATCCAGTCTTTTAAAAAGGCTGGATCGAAAACTTTTTACCGTGTTTTAATCATACATACCTTTTGCAACAAGATTCATCGATTTCGTCTCAATATCCAAAACTTCCAAGCCTTTTCCGCAAATTTTCCCCTCCGCAGTTGACTTGCGGCGATTTTTTATTTATAATGGTCTAAATATAGGAGGTGGCAGAAATGCGAATTGACAGCATACTTAAAACAAAGAGGACACTTTCCTTTGAGGTCTTTCCGCCGAAAAAGGAGGAGAGCGGCGAGAAGGAGGAGCTTTTCAGAACAATCGACTCGCTCCGCTCGCTGAATCCCGACTTTATAAGCGTGACCTACGGCGCGGGCGGAACAAACGCGCGCGGCGCGGTCGGAATCGCGGGGCATATCAAATCGGTCGGCGTCGAGCCGCTCGCGCATATAACCTGCGGGCCGAGCTCTCCTTCGGATATAGACAGGGTGACAGATGAGCTTAAATCCCTCGGCGTCGAGAATATTTTAGCGCTAAGAGGCGATCGGCCGGTCGGTTTTGACGGCGAATACTGCAAGCATTTCAGCCACGCGACCGATCTGATCAGCTATATCGGCTCCGGCTTTTGCATCGGCGCGGCCTGCTATCCCGAGGGACACACCGAATGCGCAACTTTGCGCGACGACCTGATTAACCTGAAAAAGAAGCAGGACTGCGGCGCGAGCTTCTTTATCTCCCAGATCTTCTATGACAATTCCTATTATTACCGACTTGTCCACGAAGCCGGAAAGCTCGGGATCACCGTTCCGATAATCCCGGGAATAATGCCGCTTGTCAGCGCGAAGAATATCGCGAGGATAAAATCAATGTGCGGGAGCACCGTTCCGCTCGATTTCAGAAATATGATCGAGACCTATTCCTCAAATCCTGCGGTGATGCGCGAGATCGGCCTGAACTATGCCGTATATCAGATAATCGACCTGATCGCGAAGGGCGCGCCGGGCATTCACCTTTACATCATGAACCGCGCCGACACCGCCGCCGAAATCTGCGGCCGTCTCAGGAGTGTTTTCAATGAACTTTTCTGATCTCAGACCGAATATCTATAACTACCTCGGCTTTCGCGGCGTCAAAGAATCGCCCGAAACCGATTCCGAGATAAAATCCTGTCTCGAAGAGCTCGAGACCCTCGCGCAGTTTAACTATCTCTATAAAGCGTTTGAGGAGCCGCCGGAGTTTTTAAAAAAGCAGCCTTATGCCGGATTTCTGCGCGGTTCCGGCGGGGTGATACTCTCGGTGATGACTCTCGGCGCGGGGGTGGATATAAGAATAAACCGTTTAAACCGCACCGACATGAGTCGCGCAGTGGTGCTCGACGCCTGCGCGAGCGCTTATTTAGAGTACCGCTCCGACGAATATGAGCGCTCGATCGGCGAAAATCTTAGCAGCCGGTTCTGCCCAGGCTACGGCGGCAGCCCGCTCTCGGACCTTAAATTTATCTTCGGGCTTTTGCACCCCGAAAAAATCGGAGTGACGCTTAGCGAAAGCCTGTTTATGCTCCCCGCGAAGTCGATGGCCGGAGTTATCGGAATCGGCGGCGGGGGCAAAAAGAGCTGCGGCGGCTGCATAATGCTCGCCGACTGCACCTATCGAAAGGAGGGCAGAAGATGTTTCAGCCAGACAGAATAACCGTTTTTGACGGCGGATTCGGCAGCGAGCTCGAACGCCGCGGGCTTTCGGGAATACCGGAGGATTTAAACATCACCCGCCCCGAAGAGATCGCGGCGATCCACCGAGCATATTCCTGCGCGGATATAATTACAACCAACACCTTCGGCCTCAACCGAATCAAATACAGCGGGGAATTTTCGATTGAGGAGGTCGCCGCTCAGGCGGTCAAAAACGCCCGCGCGGCAAATAAACCGGTATTTTTCGACGTCGGCCCGACCGGCGCGATGCTGAGGCCGCTCGGCAGCCTGACCTTCGATCAGGCTTATGACGCCTTCTCCGAAATCGCGCAGATCGCCGACCGCCTCGCCGACGGCTTTATCTGCGAGACATTTTCAGACCTTTATGAGTTCAAAGCCTGCATACTCGCAATCAGGGAGCACAGCAAAAAGCCTCTTTTCGCGACAATGACCTTTGACGGTACCGGCAGAACTCTGACCGGATCGACCCCCGAGATCGTCGCGAACACCCTTTCCGGCCTCTGCGTCGACGCCTTGGGCGTCAACTGCTCTTTAGGCCCGCGCGAGCTGGTTCCGATTGTCAGAAGACTGCTCGATTCGACCGATCTGCCGATAATCGTTCAGCCCAACCGGGGTTTGCCGGTTCTCGAGGGCGGGAAGACGGTTTATAAGCTCGGAATCGACGAATTTGAAGAAAGCATTTCCGAAATGGTCGAAATGGGCGTGAGCATAATCGGCGGCTGCTGCGGAACCACCCCCGAGTTCATCGAGAGAATCTCGCGCTTTTCGGGCTCTGCCGTCCGCCCCCGAAGCTTCACCCCGAAAACGGCAATAAATTCATCGGCGAAGCTTGTCGGGATCGACGGCGTAAAGATCTGCGGCGAAAGGCTCAACCCGACCGGAAAGAAGCTTTTAAAACAGGCGCTCGCTGACGGCGACTATGACTATCTGATCGACGAGGCGATCAGGCAGCAGGACTGCGGCGCCGACCTTTTGGACATCAATGTCGGCCTGCCTCAGCTCAATGAGCGCGCGGTGATGCCGGAGGCAATAACAAAGGTTCAGGAATACTGCGACCTGCCGCTCCAGATCGACTCGTCAGACCCGGCGGCGATAGAGGCGGGGGCGAGATATTACAACGGGATACCGCTTATCAACAGCGTCAACGGTGACGAGGAGTCAATGTCGGCGATATTTCCGATCGCGAAAAAATACGGCGCGGTCGTTCTCGGGCTGACAATGGACAAAAACGGAGTGCCGGAAACTGTCGGGGGCCGGGTCGAGATCGCGAAGCGAATCATTTCCCGCGCGGAGGATTTCGGTATCCCGAGGCATAAGATAATGATCGACACCCTTGTTGTGACCGCTTCCGCCGAGCAGGAGCGCGTTTCGGTGACTCTCGGCGCGCTCGAAGAGGTTCACCGCCTGGGTGTGAAAACCGCACTCGGCGTTTCAAATGTCAGCTTCGGGCTGCCTAACCGCCCTCTTCTGAACCGAACCTTCCTCGTAATGGCGATGACTAAGGGACTTAATATGCCGATCCTCAACCCGCTCGATTCCGAAATGACCGGCGCGGTCAGAGCCTTTGGGGTGCTTTCGGCTATTGACAAAAACTCAGAGAGTTATATTGATATATACAAGGACTACACACCGGCCTCGGCGTCTTCGGCGGCGCCGGCCGTCTCGAAGCAGGCCGAAAAGCCGGCGGAAACGCTTTATGAAAGCGTGGTCCGCGGCCTGAAAAACAGAGCGGGGGAGCTCTGCGAAGCCGAGCTGAAAACAAAGCCGCCGCTTGAAGTCGTGAATGAAATATTGATAAAAGCGCTCGACGAGGTCGGGCGGGAATATGAGAGCGGGAAGCTGTTTCTGCCGCAGCTCGTCTCGGCCGCAGAGGCCGCAAAGGCGGCGTTTGCGGTCGTCGGGGAATATATGCCGAAAAACGCCGGGCCGAAGGGCATGGTGATTCTCGCGACGGTAAAGGGCGATGTCCACGACATCGGAAAAAACATCGTCAAGGTCGTTCTGCAATCCTACGGTTACAGCATCGTCGACCTCGGAAAGGACGTTCCGCCCGATAAGGTGGTCGAGGCTTATGAGAGATATAAGCCGCTCGCTGTCGGGCTGTCGGCGCTGATGACAACTACGGTCAGGTCGATGGAGGAGACGATAAAAGCTCTCAGGGCGGTTGACTGCCGGTCATATATCTTTGTCGGCGGAGCAGTTTTAAACGCCGAGACCGCCGCGCGCATCGGCGCGGATTACTACACAAAGGACGCCCTCGGATTCGCGAAAAAGCTCGCCGAGCTGACGGATGAAGAAAAGTAAGCAGCAGATAAACTTTCTCAACTTATAAAAATACAGCCATGCAAATCATAAAATTCGGGAATTCACTTCCCGAATTTTATACATTTATGGCCGCAGCGGCGAGCGAAGGCCATGCAGGAAAGGTTTACGGGAAACCCGTTCGGGGTTTCCCGTCAAAAAATTTTTTGACTCTTGATTCGATAAAATGGGTTTCTAAATCAATATATAAGTGAAAGGGGCGATGATATGGCAAATCAGCGGAACGAAACCGCGCTGCTTGAAAAGGCAATACGGGAAATAGCCGACGGCGACAAGAGCGCTCTCGCCGGGTTTTATGATCTGACCGCCGAAGCTGTCATGGGCTTGTCTCTTTCGATTTTGAAAAACCGCGCCGACGCGGAAGACGTCATTTCCGAGCTGCTTTTAGAGGTCTGGCGGTGCGCGCCGAACTATAAGCCTCAGGGCAGACCGATGGCTTGGGTGGTGACAATTGCTAGAAGGCTCGCTTTTCAGAGACTTCGCGAGCATTCAAGGACCGCCGAGCTTTCGCCCGAAGCGATTTGCGAGGTTGCTGCTCCCGAAGGTCTTTCGGTTGAGGACAGAACGCTGATGCGCGTCTGCTTCGAGTCGCTGAGCGAGCAAGAGCGGGAGGTAGTCGCGATGCACGCGATCGCGGGGCTCAAACACCGCGAGATCGCCGCGATACTCGGCCGGCCGCTTTCAACGGTTATTTCAAGATATAACAAATCAATCAAGAAGTTGAATAAAGAATTGAAAGGAGAATTGTAATGGCACAGAGAAGAGCGCTCGAAAAGCGGCTTTGCGCTGTGTTCACTAAAGACGTTCCCCCGTTTCCCGAGGAAGTTTTGGAACAATGCTCCGATCGGAAAGGAGCGGTGATCACAGTGGCGGAAAAGAAAAATATCAGACCGTTCAGAACATTGCTTATTGCCGCGGCGCTTATTGCCGCACTCGCGGTGACAGTCACCGCGGTCAGCCTCAGCGGGCTTATCGACCCCGACAGCGCGCTCGCGCAGGCAAAGACCTATATCGTCTCAAACGAGACCGACCCGGGGCTCAAGGCCGAGCTTTCCGAAGCGATAATCGGGGGAATGGTTTATGACGAGAGCTTCGGAGTCGGCGAGGCCGATCTCGGGCTCAAAAACGGCAGGATCGTTTACAGCATTTCCTTCAACACCTGCGGATATTGCTATGACATCGTCATGGACGCGAAGACCGGAGTAGTCTACTCGGTCGACCGCGAGACCGACGCCGATTGGGAGGAGATATATCCCGAGCTCGCGAAAAAGCGGGACGATATGCTCGAATCCCAAGAGGCCGAGCAGCAGAGGCAGGAGCAGGAGATGCGCAGGGAGATCGACGAAGCGCCGGATTACACTTTGATAAGGAGCAGATTCAACGAATATTTCGGGCTGAATTTCTTCACAGAGACCGATTTAGAGCCTAATCCCGAGACCCGCACCGCAGTCTGCACGAAAAAGGTCGACGGCTATATCTACACCGCGACGGTGAGCTATGACGGCAGCGTAATCAGCGACCCGAGCGTCGTCGAAGACCCCGGATTTACCGGCGAAAGGGTGCTCCACGAGAAGATCGAGGGGATAATCAGCTACGACGAGGCCGACCGCCTTGCCGAAGAAGCTGTCATTGAGAAATACCCCGACGTCAGCGGCGGCCTTTTGAAAAACTTCAATATAACCTGCTATTATGACAGTAATTCATCCGCCGAATATGACGAGCCGGTGATAATCGTTATATTCAAGTATTATGAAGACCCGGATTCCAAGGCGGAATCGTTTGGCGAGGACGCGCAGATTTCTGTTCTTCTCGATCCCGTAACCGGCGAGGCGCAAAGGATCACCCGCACCTACGGCCTTGATGCCCAAAAAGCTAAGGCGGCAGAATATCTCGGCGCGGACGGAAACACCATGTCCTTCACCGGCGGAAACTCCGGCGGCGAATATACCTTTGAAAACAAAGACACCGGCAAGGGGATAAGAATAATTCTCGACCCCGAGACTCTCGAGCTTATCTCCAAAGAGGAATACGACTGCACCAAGGATTCGGGCGACGAAAGAATCCCGAACCGGACCCTTTCAGGCAGCGCCCCCGACGGCCTTATCAGCGAAGCCGCGGCCGCAGCGGTCGCGCTCGACAATTCCGGCCTGACGACCAAAGACGTCGCCGGTCTCACCTGCGAGCTTGACGGAGAGGTCTATAAAATCAGCTTCCGGTTCGGATATAAGGATTATCCCGCGACGACCGATCTTATTGTCAACACTTATGAGATCGACGCAAGGACCGGCGAGATACTGAGCTCTGACGCGATCACTCCCGACAGCTATATCGGCGAGGAGGAAGCGATCAGGCTCGCGAGGGAGATTCTCGCCGAGCACACCGGCCGTAGCGAAGCGGTCGAAAATTACACGGCGTCCGCCGAGCTCGTTCACTGGAACTGCAGCGACAGATACACGGTCAGATTCGACGACGGCGGCGAAGAGGCCGCAACGGTCACAGTCGACGCAATCGCCGGAAACGAGATAAGCTGCCTATATTAAATCAGCAAATCAAGGTAGGTAAGAATCTGCTCAAATGAAAGAATCAATTTGTCTTGTAACCTTCATATCCTTAAAATCAGCCTGTATATTACGGGCTGATTTTTAAATTGGTAAACATGAAATATTGATTAGCCCCTTGCTTTCCTTCTTCCCACGTGATATAATATCACAACCCCGTAAAACGAAAGGAGCGGTGAAATGGCAGCACCCGAATGGATTTTCTTCGACATCGGCTCGACGCTTATCGACGAGAGCGAGTGTTACAGGCTGAGATACATTGAGACCGTCTCGGGAACTGCGATCAGCCCCGAAGAATTTGAGAAAAAGGTCATCGAATTTTCAAGGAAAAATCTCAAGGGCGACCACGAGGCCGCAAAATACTACGGACTGAGCCTTACGCCCTGGCACAAAGAGGCGGAAAGGCCTTATTTCTGCGCCGAAGCTGTCTTAAAGCAGCTCGCCGAGAGGGGATACCGCCTCGGCGTTATCGCGAATCAGTCCCCGGGGACGAAAAGCCGTCTCGAAAGCTGGGGACTTCTGAAGTATATCGGCGTTGTTATTGCCTCCGCGGAGGAGGGCGTTTCAAAGCCGGATATCGAGATATTCAACCGAGCGCTTACTGCGGCGGGGTGTCAGCCCGAAAGCGCGGTAATGATCGGCGACAGGCTTGACAACGACATCGCTCCCGCCAAAAAGCTCGGCATGAAAACCGTGTGGATAAAGCAGGGCCTCGGCGGTCTTGCAAGCGTCAATTGCGAAGAGGAGCAGGCGGATTACGAAATCAACGGGCTTTCTGAGCTCTTGAACATATTTTAATCTGAAAGGACGGCCGCTATGAACGCTTTGGTGATGAATTGCAGCCCCGTCAGAGACGGAGCAACGGCGGAAATTGCCGATATAATCTCTGACTGCCTGTCGGAGCGCTATAAGGTCAAAAGCGTCTGCATCGACGATTTTGAATTCGGATTTTGCAAGGGGTGCAGGAGCTGCCACAAAACCGCGATGTGCATTCAAAGCGACGGCGTCGATAAAATAATCGAATGCTACGAGTGGGCGGACGTCATCGTCTCGGTGTCGCCCTCCTATTGGGCGGATATTCCGGGGCAGTTCAAGGCTTTTATCGACAGATGCACGCCCTGGTGCAACACCCATGAGCCTCACGCGGCTTTAAAGCCCGGGAAGAAGGGCTATGTCGCCGCACTGAGAACCGGAACGACAATGCGCGAATGTCAGCGGATCTTTGAAACAGTCGAGCATTTTTACGGCCACCTTGAAATAGAGCCCTGCGGCAGGCTCGGCCTTTGCTCGGTGGAATATAAAGATGACGTCGAGCCGAGGAAGAACGAGATCATCGCTTTTTGCGGGAGGATTTAGACATCTCAAGTCGGGCAGAGGCCAAGTGAATTGCACCGTAATAATATCAAAAGTATTGACAAAGTATATACTTTGGGCGTATAATATAGCCGAAGGAGGGTGTTTTATGAGCAGCACAAACACAAGCATTAAAATCGACCCCGCGTTAAAAAAAGAGTCGCAGGCGCTTTTTGAAAGCTTCGGACTAAGTCTCAGCACCGCTGTGAATATCTTCCTGCGCCAGGCGGTCCGCGAGCAGGCGATTCCTTTCAGGATCGGTGCGCCCGCCCCCAACTCTGAAACAATGAAGGCTATTGACGACGCGAGAAACGGAATCGGTCTCAGCAAGGGCTTTTCCTCCGTCGAAAAGCTGATGGAGGACTTAGATGCTGACGATTAAATATCAGGCAGCTTTTAAGCGCGATTATAAGCTAATTAAGAAGCGAGGATATAATACTGTTCTGCTTGAAAATGTAATCAGAATCCTTGCCGAAGGAAAGCCGCTTCCGGCGGAATACAGAGACCATGCGCTCAGCGGCAATTATTCCGGCTGCCACGAATGCCACATTTCACCGGACTGGCTTCTGATTTATGAAATAGAGCAGCAGGAATTGATTTTATATCTCATGCGAACGGGGACACACAGCGATTTATTTAAAACATCGGGCAGGTGCATTTGTCTGCGCCTGCCCGTTTTGTATTTCGGTATTTATTATTTCAGCTTGACCTTTATCTCTGCGCAAAGATCGCCCGACGCCGCTTTGACGGTGATCTCTCCGCTTTCCGGAAGAATTGCCGCGAGGAGCCGACCGTGATAGGCGTTGCAGACGCTCTTGGTGTAGTCGTGGGCGTCGTCGACCTTGCCCGAGCCGGTGCCGATCACCCTGCCGCCCTCGGCGGTAACGGTAACCTCATTGTCCGCAGTCCACGCCGCATTGCCGTCCCTGTCGCAGAGGCGGATTTCCGCAAGGACTATATCCGTGTTGCCGGTTTTGCCGGTAATGTCGGGGATAATTTTGACCGAGACCGCCTCGCCGACCGTTCCGAGCTCGTCTTTGCCGCATAATTCGCCGTTTTTATATGCTTTGGCTTCGAGCTTTCCGGGAATATATCCGACCTCGAAGGTTGCGAAGCCCTTTTCGTTGGGAGCCTTTTTGCCGAGCGACTCGCCGTTGAGGAAGAGCTCGCACTCGTCGGCGATCGTGAAGACATAGACCTCTGAAGTTCTTCCCTCCTTGCCGGGATATGTCCATGTCCTGTCGGCGTCATAGAAGCCCCAGCCGGAATATGATTTTACTCTGCCGGTGTTGTCCGGGTCGACGGTCAGAATCTTCACGCTCTCCCTTTCCCACGCGATGTCGCGGTAGTAGGACTGCGGTTTTTTGAATCCGCAGATATTGAAATCTCCGCAGTTTGAGATATGGTTCGGGTGAGGGTCGAGGCCCCAGCCCGGGCCGTCGGGGTTGTCGTAAATCACTCTGCCGAGGCCGGTCTCGCCGAAGTAGTCCCAGCCTGTCCAGACAAACTCGCCGATAAGCTTCGGGTGTTCGTCCATAGTCCTCTTGACCCAAAGGGCGTCCATCGGGTAGCTCTCGGTTATCGCGAAGAGGTGAGAGGTCAGTATCTGCTCGTCCTTCGCGATCCTGTGGTTGAGGTAGTTATATCCCAGAACGTCGAGATTTCCGGCCTGCGGAGCGATCTTCTCGCACCAGAAGTCGGGCTGATCCGGCGGCAGCGGGAAGGTTCTGTTAAGCTCGTTGTTATATTCCCAGTTGTCCCAGAAGTGGCAGAAGGCGTGGGTCAGCGGCCTTGTCGGGTCGTTTTCCCTGATCGTGTCGGCGATCATCTTTCCGACCGCATAGCCGTCGCATTTTCCGGCGCGCTCGAATATCTCGTTTCCGGTCGACCACATCGCCACCGACGGGTGGTTGCGGTCGCGAATAACCATTGATTCAACGTCGTCCTTTGCGTATTTATCGAACCAGAGGTGATAGTCATAAGCTTTTTTGCCGTTTGTCCAGCAGTCGAAGATTTCGTCGATAACGAGCATACCCATTCTGTCGCAGACGTCGAGCAAAACGCTTGACGGCGGGTTGTGCGAGGTGCGGATCGCGTTGAAGCCGTTTTCCTTGAGGATTCTGACCCGCCTCTCCTCGGCGCTTCTGAACGACGCCGCGCCGACTATCCCGTTGTCGTGGTGGTTGCAGGTGCCGTAGAGCTTGATCGGCTCGCCGTTTAAGAGAAAACCTCTTTCTGCGTCGCAGGCGACGGTCCTGACGCCGAAGCTGACGGTCTCCGAATCCTCGCAGCCGTCGGTGTGAAGCCTCGCCTTGCAGGTGTAAACGGCCGGAGTGTCGGGCGACCAGAGAGTAACGCTGTGGAGAACGGCCGTCGCGGTGAAGCGGTTTTTACCGGCTTCGAGCTGAGCGGAGCGGGTCATCGAAAATCTGAGCTCGGGGATTTCAAAGGTGATCTTACCGATCTGGCGGCGCGAGGAGATTATCTCGGTTGAAAACTCAATTTGGGCGCTGTCGCCGAAGATACCGAGGGTTCTGACGGCGGTTCCCCAAGGTGAGAAGCGGTCTGCGCCGGAGGTCAGAAGCTCGACCTCGCGAAAGATTCCCGCGCCGGTGTACCATCTCGAAGCGGGCTGACATTTTGCGTCGACCTCAACGCGGAGAATGTTTTCACCCTCTCTGAGATATTTCCCGATGTCGCAGATAAAAGCGGTGTAGCCGTAGGGGTGGAAGCAGACGCGGTCGCTGTTGACAAAGACCTCAGTCAGACCCATTACGCCGTCGAATTTAAGAAGGACAGTCTCGGCCTCGGGTTTGACGATTTTTTTGATGTATGTACCCTTGCAGGGTTGGAAATAGCCGTAGTCAGCCCAGGTAGGGGAGTCGGGTGTGCGCGGAGTCATAAGCATAAAGTCGTGCGGTAATGTCACGCTTTCTCCGTCCATCGCCTGCCAGCCCTGTCTGTTCAATTGAAATTGCCAGTTTTTAAGCAGTTTTTCGGAAATCATAGACAGCCTCCAAATAAATCGTATTTGAGCGGACACGCCGCCCAATTTGATTTTATCATCGTTATCTGCGCTTGTCAATCGTAAAAAAGAAAGTTTGGGGTTTGAGGAGAAATGTATTTTGTATCGCTCCACGAAAGTCATCACAAATCTTAATAAATTTTAAGAATTTTTCGGTTGACGCTTAATAATCTGAGCGGTATAATAGCTGAAAACTTTTTTAAGGAGTGCTGTTATATGCCGGATTTTAAACTCAGATTTGCCGTCGCGGTCTGCCGACTGTCGCGGCTTTTACTCAGGCTTTTGCGCCGCGGCGGGACGACCCTCCCCGGGGTCCTTGCCCTGAAAATCTGCCCCGAAATCATTTCAAAGCTCTCGGCCGGGCTTGAAATTATCGCCGTCAGCGGCACAAACGGCAAGACCACAGTCGCGCATATCCTCGAAAATGCGATAAAATCTGACGGGGGGGGTACGGTTGTCTGCAACCGTTCCGGCGCGAATTTAGCGACAGGAATCGCCGCCGAGCTCTGCTGTAATGTCGGGATTTTCTCCGACAGCCGCCCGAAATACGCCGTGATCGAGGTGGACGAGCTGGCCGCGAGAAAGGTCATCGCGATGCTTCAGCCGCGCGTGATCGTTCTGACTAACCTCTTTCGCGACCAACTCGATCGCTATGCCGAGGTGCAGTCCGCGGCTGGATATCTTCGCGAGGGGATCGCCACAGTGCCGGAAGCCGTTTTATGCCTTAATGCCGACGACAGCCTGACAGTCGGTCTCGCGGATCATCTTCCCAACCGCAGGATTTATTACGGCTTTTCTGCGGAGGCTTCGCAAAGCGGTTGTCCGAAGCCGGGTGAGGAAGGCACACGCTGTCCCCGGTGCGGCGCGCAGCTTCTTTATTCCTGCTCGTCATACGGCCATCTCGGACACTGGAGCTGTCCCGAATGCCGATATTCCCGCCCTGCGGCTGATATTTCGGTCGAAAGGTTTTTTGAAACCGAAGCCGGAAGCGACGCAGTGTTTAAAATTTTTGGGAAGGAATATTCAGCACACATCTCCGCGCCGGGCGATTACAACGTCTATAACGCTGCTGCTGCGGTTGCGGGAGCCTTAGCCGCCGGGAATGATATAAAATCCGCAGTCGGGGCTTTGGCCGGTTTCGGTCATGGCTTCGGCAGAATGGAGCGGTTTGACGTCGGCGCAGGTGTGCTGATGATACTGATAAAAAACCCCGTCGGCTGCGACAGGGCGTTTGACTATATACTCAAATCGGAACGCGCTTTCAACCTGATAATCATTTTAAACGATCTCGATTCTGACGGCCGCGACATTTCCTGGATATGGGACGCAGGCTTTGAGCACCTCTGCGAAGCGGGGGAGAGGCTTAACCGTGTAACTGTCTCCGGCATGCGCTCAAAGGAGCTGATGACCCGCCTTGAATACGCCGGGATCCCTGACGGGAAAATTTCCGAAGAAAAAAGCATACACGGTATGATGAAAGAGCTTGAAAGCTCAGAGCTGCCGACATATATCCTCCCGACCTACACCGCAATGATGAAATTCAGGCAGAGGCTTGCGAAAAAGACCCGCCGCCGCGGGTTCTGGGAGGGTTGAAATGGAGCTGAAGGTTTGTCATCTTTACCCCGAGCTTTTGAACCTCTATGGCGACAGCGGAAATATCGCGGCGCTTATCCATATCGGCAAAAGGCTCGGTCTCGGCGTCAGCGTCGAGCGGGTCACCCTCGGCGACCGAAAAAGCCTCGCGGGATATGATTTGATCTTTATCGGCGGGGGACAGGACAGCGAGCAGAGGCTGATCGCTCCGGAAATAAAGGCTTTTCGCGGTGCAGAACTCAGAGCCGCCGCAAGGGACGGCGTTGTGATTTTAGGAATCTGCGGAGGCTATCAGCTCCTCGGGAATTATTACGAAACGCTCGGCGGCGAGAAGCTCGGGTTTTCAGGCACCGTTGATTTTTATACAAAGGCCGCCGAAAAGAGGGCGGTCGGAACTCTCAGATTCAGATGCTTCCCCAAAAGCGGCGGAATTTCGGTCAGAGGCTTCGAGAACCACTCCGGCAGGACATATCTCGGCAGGGAAGTTTCACCTCTCGGCGCAGTGACCGAGGGCGTCGGCAATAACGGCGACGGCGGCGAAGGGGTCAGATTTCTGAACGTCTTCGGGACATACAGCCACGGCCCGCTTCTGCCGAACAACCCCGAGCTGTGCGAGCTGATTCTGAAAACGGCAGAAATGAGGTAGTAAACACATAAAATAGCATAGACATATAATTCCCCCACAGCCGAACTGTGGGGGAAAATCAATAATTCAATTCTCTTCAACCGAAACGTCAGATATACCGTTGCTGTCGAAGGTCACTGTTACGAAGTTCATTTCGTCGACTGCAAACTTCTCACCGCTTTCGGCGATAGCTCCGAACTGCCGGACGTAATAGATGCCGTCGGAATCGGCAATTCCGCCGCTATTATCTATCGCCGATAATCCATTGTCACACTGGAAACAAAAAGGAACAGCGGCCTTGATTTATCAAAGCCGCTGTGTTAAGGCAAGGCTGTATCATGCTGCGCGGCGACTTTTCATTTTGCCGTCGTGCGCCGGAATACTTACATTGACTTTATGATTCCTCCGTCGTGAGCTCCCCATTGTCTTGCGGGTTGTTTTCCTTCATTAAACCCTTGGCGTCTGCTTCTGAAATCTTTTTGATCTCTGCGATAGTATGATCTTCATTTCTGACAACAGAAAGATAAATACCGTTTTCGTCGGTTTGATAAACTAATTTCTTTTCGCTGTCTATCAGTACTTTTATCCTTTCACCGCTATAATACCAACTGCGTTTTTCCGCATTATAGGAAATCCCGTAGGCTTCATAATCTTTAAGCCACTGTGTTTCTGGCGATTGCGTTCCGCTTTGGACAGTTGTATCTGTTCTGCCGGCTTTTGAAAATGCAGCCTGTTTTTTATCATGATAATCATACACTTCTTTGGAGCATTCTTTTATTCCTATAAGGACGTTTTTCGCATCATATTCAGCCTCAATATCTACTGTTCCGGTAAAATAGTTTGTAAAACTTGCGCCGGCTGCCGGGTCATTAAAATACCTTACTATGCT
>CANQJB010000017.1 GCA_947624155.1 uncultured Clostridia bacterium | reverse complement strand
TTAATGGCGGCGGCGGCGGTGCGCTTGCCGTTTCTGGTCTGAAGCATATAGAGCTTCTCGTTCTCAACGGTGAACTCCATATCCTGCATATCGCGGTAGTGGTTCTCGAGAATGCGGCAGACCTCCTGGAACTGCTCGTAGACCTTCGGGAATACCTCTGCCATCTTTGCGATAGGCATAGGAGTGCGGACGCCGGCAACGACGTCTTCGCCCTGAGCGTTGGTCAAGAACTCGCCCATCAGACCCTTTTCGCCGGTAGCGGGGTTGCGGGTGAATGCAACGCCGGTGCCGCAGTTGTCGCCCATGTTGCCGAAGGCCATCATCTGGACATTGACGGCTGTTCCCCAGCTGTAAGGAATGTCGTGGTCCATGCGGTAAACGTTGGCTCTGGGGTTGTCCCAGGAGCGGAAGACGGCCTTGATAGCCTCAAAGAGCTGCTCCTTCGGGTCGTCGGGGAAGTCCTTGCCGAGCTGAGCCTTGTATTCGGCCTTGAACTGGTTGGCGAGGGTCTTGAGGTCCTCGGCGTTGAGCTCGACGTCCTGAGTAACGCCCTTTTCTTCCTTCATCTGGTCGATGAGCTTTTCAAAATACTTCTTGCCGACTTCCATAACGACGTCGGAGAACATCTGGATAAATCTGCGGTAGCAGTCCCAAGCCCAGCGGGGGTTATTGGACTTCTTCGCGATTACGTTTACGACCTCTTCGTTAAGGCCGAGGTTGAGAATGGTGTCCATCATGCCGGGCATCGAAGCTCTTGCGCCGGAACGGACGGAAACGAGAAGCGGGTTTTCCTTGTCGCCGAATTTCTTGCCGGTGATGGTTTCCATCTTTTCGATGTATTCCATAATTTCGGCCATGATCTCGGGATTGATTTGGCGGCCGTCCTCATAATACTGGGTGCAGGCTTCGGTGGAGATGGTGAAGCCCTGAGGAACAGGCAGGCCGATGTTGGTCATTTCTGCGAGGTTGGCGCCCTTTCCACCCAAAAGCTCACGCATCTGCGCGTTGCCTTCGGTGAAAAGGTAACAATACTTTTTGCTCATAGATTTTTTACCTCCAAGTTATTTATCCGTTCCGCCGCGCTGATCCTTGACAGGCAGAATCGGAATTGATAACATTATACCAGAAATCCGCCGGTTTTTCCATACCCTTTCCATAAAATTTATGACAAAAAACTCGATATAAAATTGTGCAATTTTACGGAAGCTTTTTCTTGAATACTTTCCGGAATTATTGTATAATGATGAGTAACGCATTTGAAATAACTGAAACGGAGTGCATATAATTATGACAAACGCTGTAATTCTCGCCGGCGGGCAGGGCAAAAGACTCAGGTCGGACAGGCCGAAAACCCTGACCGAGATTCTCGGAAAACCGATCCTCGGGTGGATAATCTCCGCCTTTGAAGAAGCCGGAATCGAAAACATCTGCGTCGTGACCGGCTACGCCAGGGAATATGTCGAGGAATATCTCGGCGGAAAATATGAGACGGTCTTTCAGTCGGAACGCCTCGGCACCGGCCACGCCGTTATGACCGCGGAGCCGTTTTTAAGAAAATTCCCCGGCGGCCGCACCCTTATCTTCAACGGCGACGCGCCCTTTATCGACGCCGAAGCTCTTAAAAGCTCGCTCGAACACCACATTTCCCGCAAAAACGCCGTGACGGTCATCACCGCAGAGGTCGACGACCCGACGGGCTACGGGCGGATAATCAGAACCGAGAGCGGAATTTCGGGGATTCGCGAGCAGAAGGACTGCTCCCCCGAAGAGACCAAGATCAGAGAGATCAACTCGGGCTGCTTCTGGTTCGACACCGACAGGCTGCTTGAAACTCTGCCGAAGCTCGAAAGAAACAACTCTCAGGGCGAATACTACATCACCGACACTATCGAGATTCTTCTCAAGGACGGCAGACGCGCCGACGCTTTCGCCGCAAAGAATCAGGACATTGTCCTCTCGGCAAACGACAGAAAGGGTATGCTGATGCTGAACGACATCGCGAGAAGGCGGGTAATCGACCGCCACCTTGAAAACGGCGTAGAGTTTATCTGCACCGACGGAGTAATTATATCGCCCGACGCCGAGATCGCCCCCGGCGCGAAAATTCTGCCCGGAACACAGCTCTGGGGACACTGCAAAATCGGAGCGTGCTCGGTTATCGGCCCGAACTGCCAGCTCAGGGACACGGAGGTCGGCGAAAAATCGGTTCTCAACTCGGTCGTCGCAAATAACGCCTCGGTCGGCTCTGATTGCAGCATCGGCCCGTTTGTCCAGCTCCGCCCCGGCGCCGCCCTTGCGGACCACGTTCATGTCGGCGACTTTGTCGAGATCAAGAACTCGAATATCGGCGCAGGCTCCGCAGTCGCACACTTCAACTATGTCGGCGACTCGGACGTCGGCAAAAATGTCAACTTCGGCTGCGGCGCGGTCACCGCGAACTATGACGGCACCAACAAGGCGCGCTGCGAGATCTCGGACAACGCATTTATCGGCTGCAACACCAACCTCGTCGCGCCGGTGAAAATCGGCAACGCGGCATATACCGCCGCGGGCTCGACCGTCACAAAGGACGTTCCGGACGGCGCGCTTGTTATCGAGCGCGCTCAGCAGCAGATCAGAGAGGGCTACTCGGAAAAGAAGCTGAGCCGCCACCTCGAAAAGGGCAAAAAGTTCAGCGAAAACAACGGCTGACGCCCTATTTAAATTATGAACAGCCCGCGCGACCCCCTGCCCTTTAAGGTATGGGGGCATCGGCGTGTAAACTCGAAAACAGGAGAATGACATGGGACTTTTTTCAAAGCTTAAAACAAACGGCAGCGGTTCGGTCGAATGGCTGATCGTCGGGCTCGGCAACCCCGGCGCGAAATATCTCAGAACCCGACACAACAGCGGCTGGCTGACGATCGACAACCTCGCGGCAAAATACAAGGTTCAGGTGACGAGGTCGAAATTCAAATCGCTCTGCGGAACCGCCGAGATTTCGGGCCGGAGGTGCCTTTTAATGAAGCCGACGACGATGATGAACCGCTCGGGCGAGGCGGTGGTCGAGGCGAGGAATTTCTATAAAATTCCGCCCGAGAGAACGCTTATCATCTGCGACGACATCAGCCTCGACCCGGGGCGGATCAGGATTCGCAGAAAGGGCTCGGACGGCGGACAGAAGGGGCTGCGGAGCATAATCGAGCTGAACGGCAGCGAGCAGTTCCCGAGAATAAAGATCGGAGTCGGCGCAAAGCCCCACCCCGACTATGACCTCGCCGCGTGGGTAACGTCGGAGTTCAGCGACCGGGAAAAGCCCGCGGTTTATCAGTCGTTCGTCAACGCCGTCTCGGCGATCGAGCTGATTCTCGACGGCAAGACCGACGAAGCGATGAACCGCTTCAACTAAAAAAGCAGGTGAATATGAATATCTACTTGCAGGCTGCGGAAAAGCTCGGCTTTGTCCGCGAGCTGAACGACGCACTTAAAAGAGGACAGCTTCCCGCCTCTGTGACCGGACTTTCCGCCGTTCACAAGGCGCATTTGGCGTTCGTTCTCGCACAAAACGACATGGTTCTGATGATCTGCCCCGACGAAGCGGCAGCCTCGAAGACCGCCGCAGACATCAACGAGATGGCGGGGGCGGAAATCGCCGCTCTTTACCCTGTAAAGGACTTTTCCTTTGCAAATATCGAGACGGCGTCGCCGGAATATGAGCACCGCAGAATCGGAGCACTTTATCGCGTAATGTCAGGTTCTGCGCGGGTTTTAGTCTGTTCGGTCGAAGCGGCGATGCAGTCGGCAATGCCGCCTGTAAAGCTGAGTGACTTGACACTTGACTTTGTCTCCGGCGAGGAGATCGACACAATTGAGCTCGCCTCTCTGCTCACCGAAATGGGCTATTCCCGCTCGGCTCAGACCGAGGGCAGAGGTCAGTTTTCAATCAGAGGCGCGATCATCGACATCTTTCCGGTCAGCGCAGATATGCCCTACCGAATCGAGCTCTGGGGAGACGAGATCGACACCATTTCGATCTTCGACACCGACACCCAGCGGCGAATCGACACTGTCAGAAAAATTTCGGTCACCCCGGCGAGAGAGCTTCTGATCCTGCCGGAGGAGCTGATCAAAAAGATCGAGGCGATGATCTCGTCGCTGAGCGGAAAGCACGCCGAAGCGATCAGAAAGAGCCTCTATTCCGACATCGACGCGATGAAGGGCGGCGTTTCGCTCGCCAGCCTCGACAAATATTACTCGCAGATCTACGGCTCGCCCTCGACAGTTTTCGACTACTTCGAGGGCGGAATATGCCTGATCTCGGAATACGCCTCCTGCGTTGAGCGGGCAAAGGCGTTTTCGGCGCAGCTCCAGGAGGATATAAAGATACTTTACGAGGACGGAATACTCTACAAAGAGACGACCGGGTTTTATATCGAGCTGCCGGAGCTGATGGCGAGAGCTGAGAAGATGAGGCTTATCTATGCTGATATGTTCCTGCGCGGGTCGGAGGTCAGGCTCAAAAGGCTTATCGCCGCCGAAGCGTTTCAGTCCTCGGGCTGGGGCGGCGAGACCGCTCCGCTGTTTGAGGAGCTCCATTCTCTGACCGAGCGGGGGTACTGCACAGTTGTCCTCGCGGGAACCGAAAAGGCGCGGGACATTCTCCGAGAGGATATTATCTCCGAGGGCTTCAACTGCCAGAATCTGACCGAGCTGTCGGTCCTGACCTCGGGAATGGTATATGTCGGGACAGGCGGGCTTTCCGGCGGGTTTGAATATCCGCTAGAGCGGTTCGCGCTGATAACGAGAATGAAAGCCGCAGCCTCGCGGAAGCGCTCAAAGCAGAAGCCGCAGAACTCGAAGAAGATCAGCTCGGTCAGCGACATATCGCCGGGCGATCTGGTTGTCCACACTCTCCACGGAATCGGCCGGTTCAGCGGAATTTCGAGCATCGAGACAAACGGCGTCACCAAGGACTATATAACGATCAAATACGCCGGCTCAGACGTTCTCTATGTTCCGGTCACACAGCTCGACACCGTCTCGAAATATATCGCCCCCGGCGACGAGGATTCTGTCAGGCTCAACAAGCTCGGCACCCAGGAATGGACAAAGACCCGCGCGCGCATCAAAAAAGCCTGCAAGGATATGGCAGACGAGCTGATCGCGCTTTACGCAAAGCGGCAACTTGCAAAGGGCTTTGCCTTCTCGCCGGACAACGACTGGCAGGCTGAATTTGAGGAGCGGTTTGAATATGAGGAGACTGCGGACCAGCTCCGCTCAACAGACGAGATCAAGGGCGACATGATGAGGGCGATCCCGATGGACCGGCTGCTCTGCGGAGACGTCGGGTTCGGGAAGACCGAGGTCGCTCTGCGCGCGGCGATGAAATGCGTGCTCGACTCAAAGCAGTGCGCGATAATGGTTCCGACGACCGTTCTCGCCTGGCAGCACTACCAGACCGCGATCAGAAGATTTTCGCATTTCCCGGTCAATATCGAGCTTTTGTCGAGGTTCAGGACCGCGAAGCAGCAGAAGGAGATAGTCCAGAAGCTGGCGCGGGGTGAGATCGACCTCGTGATCGGCACCCACCGGCTTGTCCAGAACGACGTTAAATTCAAGGCTCTCGGGCTGCTCATCATCGACGAGGAGCAGCGCTTCGGGGTCGCGCACAAGGAAAAGCTGAAGGAGCAGTATCCCTCGGTAGACATTCTGACCCTTTCGGCGACGCCTATCCCCCGCACACTCAACATGGCGATGAGCGGTATCAGGGATATGTCGGTGATCGAGGAGCCGCCGCAGGACAGATACCCGGTTCAGACTTATGTTCTCGAACATCAGCAGGGAATAATCATTCAGGCGATACAGAAGGAGCTGAGGCGCGGCGGACAGGTCTATTATATCCATAACAGGATCGAGACGCTCGAAATGTGCGCCTATCGGCTCAGGCAGCAGCTCCCCGACGCGAGGATCGGAATCGCCCACGGGCAGATGGACGAGGAAAAGCTCTCGGATATCTGGCGGCAGCTTCTCGAAAACGAGATCGACATTCTGGTCTGCACAACTATCATCGAGACCGGCGTTGATGTTCCGAATGTCAACACACTTATAATCGAGGACGCCGACCGATTCGGGCTGTCGCAGCTATATCAGCTCAGAGGCAGAGTCGGGCGCTCAAACCGCCGCGCCTACGCCTATTTCACCTTCCGGCGGGGCAGAGTTTTAACCGAAGTAGCCGCAAAGAGGCTCGAAGCGATCAGAGAGCTGACGCAGTTCGGCTCGGGCTTTAAAATCGCGATGCGCGACCTCGAAATCAGGGGCGTCGGGTCGATTCTCTCGGCAAAGCAGCACGGCCACATGGAGGCTGTCGGATATGATATGTATTTGAGGCTTCTGACCGAGGCGATCGCCGAGCAAAAGGGCGAGCCTCCACCGAAAGCCCCCGAAGACTGCCTTGTCGACATTTCGGTCAACGCATTTATTCCGGAGGACTATATCGAAGACCTGCCGCTCAGAATCGACGCTTATCGGAAAATCGCGCAGATCGTTTCAGTCGAGGACTCGGAAGACGTTTTAGACGAGCTGATCGACCGGTTCGGCGAGCCTCCGAAATCGGTAACAGGTCTTGTCGACGTCGCCCTGCTCAGAAATATGGCATCAAACAACGGAATCAAGGAGATCTCGCAGAAGGGCGACTCGATATTCTTCTATATCCGCGAGGCGAACATTCCCGGAATAATGGCGGTCTCTCAGAAATACCGCGGAAGAGTTAAGGTCGACGGAACGCAGAACGGCTTTATCAGCGTTAAGCTCAAGAGCGGCGAGGCGCCTATCCAGCTTATGAAAGGCGTGCTGAAAACGATGAGCGGGACGGCGGGAAAGGAAGACGGAAATGAATAGCGATATGACTGTGCCTTGCAGCGGCGGACTTGTCAGCATTCGGGTCGGGGCGATAATCAAAAAGGGAGATAAATTTTTGATGGTCGAAGACCGGTATAGGAATAATTTTTTCTCGGTCGGCGGGCGTGTCAAGTTCGGCGAAACCGCCGCGGAAGCCGTCAGGCGGGAGGTTTTTGAAGAGACCGGCGTTGATTTGGAGGTCGAGCGGCTCGGGTTTGTTCACGAAAACTATTTCTATGAAGTCGCGCCGGCAAACTTCGGCAAACTCGTCTACCAGATAGAGCTGTATTATTACATGAAGACCCCGAGCGACTTTGAGCCGAAAAGCATGACCTTTGACGAGGGCAAATCGAATGAGCGGCTGTCATGGATCTCGGCGGACGAAAAGAGGGGAATCTTCCCCGCATTTTTCAGAACCGAGCTGTCAAATCCGTTTGACGGCGTGAAGTATTTTTTGAACGATGAAAGGCAAAAACGGCGGTAAATCGGGATTCGGAGGTTTTTATGGACAAAGACTGGATATTCGTCGGCGATGAATATGCCTGCGGTCTCAGAGCGACCGGTGTTTTGATTAAGGACAATATGATTTTATTCCTTTGCAGAATAGATTAAAAACTCTTGGTTATTCATTTGAACACCTCTTTTAACATATGGAAATTTGCGATAAGGCCCTCAGCCTAATAAGTCTCGATCTGGCCGCAGAGCATATTTTTAAACCCGAAGCGCTCATAAAACGGTCTCAGCGATTCGTCATAGACCACCGAGATCATATAGATATGCTTTTCTTTGAGATATCCGAGCATTTTATTCATCAGCTCCGTGCCGATACCCCTGCCCTGATAATCGGGGCAAACGGTCAGATCCTGAATATATGCGTCGGTCACGCCGTTTGATACGCTGTCAATATAACCGACCAGCCTTTCGCCGTCATAAGCCGCAATATGGCAATAAGATGTCATCAAAGGGCTTTGATATTCTTTTTCCATTTTGTTCCAGCCGACCGATTCGCGCAAATCGGCCAGCGCTTTTGCGGAAACTTTTTCGTTGAATTTGTAAACCATTTTTTCCTCACGAAGATATTTAAATCATTCTATATTCTCACCGGCGCACGTTGGCACCGGTTATCCCTTCAATTTATCTTACTCTATTCCAAACACTCCGGGTCACCTACTTCTTCGTTTCCGAGATATTTTGAATACGCCTTTCCCTCGTAAAAGTTCATGATCGCCCGACGGAGCTTTGAGGGATAGAGCGGCAGCCTGTTCAGCTCCGCAAGGTTCAGCCATTCGGTTCCGGTCTGATTCGTGTCGCAGTGAAGCTCGCTGTCGGTGACTTCTCCGAGATAATCGCAGGAAAAAATGAGGTCGACTCTGTGAAAGTCCTCGCCGTGAACGCCCTCGATCACAAAAAGCAGGTCGCCGCATTTAACATTGATCCCCGCTTCTTCCCTGACCTCCCGCTCAACTGCTTCGGGGAGAGTTTCCTCGCTTTCCTGACCGCCGCCGGGCAGAATATACCATTCCTCTTTGCCGTCGTTCAGCTTTATCGCGAGCAGCTTGCCGTCCTTAATAATCACCGCTTTCGCCGATGTCCTTATCTGCCTAATCATCTCAGAATATCCCGCCGTTGTATTTTCTTTGAACCGCAATTAGGCAGCCGATGCCGATTCCCACGCCGATTATGAGTATCAAAACGGCGGCCGCCCCGACTGCTTTGGTGTCGGCAAACAGGCCGACCATGCCGCTGAGCAGCATCGCCAAAGCAAAACAGAACAGCGATTTTCCGAAAGCTCTGCCGTAAGCGGCTTTGTCCCTGACCTTTTCCTGATGACAGCCGTGAATCAGGTCGGTTCTGCCCTTATAAACCGCTGTGCCGAGCGTGAAAAACAGCGCCGCCGCCAAAAACATTATGACGGAATAAACCAGCATAATTGCAACACCTCGTTAAATATGCGTCGGATTCTTTGGGTTATTTATTCTCCAGCTCGGTGATCTTGTCGACTCTTCTCTGGTGCCTTCCGCCCTCAAAGCCGGTGTCCAAAAAGACGTCGACCAGCTCGTTTGCGAGGCCGGGGCCGACAACTCTGCCGCCCATGCAAAGGACGTTCGCGTCGTTGTGGAGCCTTGTGTATTTTGCGGAGAAGGTGTCGGAGCAGCAGCAGGCTCTGATTCCCTTGATCTTGTTCGCAGAAATTGAGATCCCGACTCCGGTGCCGCAGAGAAGTATCGCCCGCTCGAGCTTCCCCGAGACAACGTCGCGGCAGACCCTTTCTGCCATATCGGGGTAGTCGATCTTTTCGCCGTGGCCGATTCCGTAGTCCCTAAACTCGATTCCCCTCTCCTTTAAATGCTCGCAGATTGAGTGTTTGAGCTCGATCGCCGCATGGTCGTTTCCTATTCCTATCATTTTAAAATCCCCTTTCGATTATTTGCCGTATTTTGTTTTTAAAGGCGAAACTTCGCCGTTTTTAACCTTTTCGCATACCGTTTTGTAAATCTCTCCGAGCCTGCCGACCTCCTCGGGAATACTCCTGCTGATCTCCGCGAAGATATCCTCACCCTCTTTGAGGGCGGCGTCATACTGGCTCTTGCTTATATCCCCCGAGCCGAGCGCTTCGTCGAGTTCGTCTCTGTCGAGAATATTTATATCTCCTTCGGGAGTAAAGTCGATGTCGAGATATTTGTCGACATAAGCCGCGACGCCGTCGGGGTCAAATTCCAAACGCTCAATTATGTCTATATAGCACACCGAGAGTGCGCCGTCGGGCTTATACATCGCGGTTATCAGGCGGCTTTTGCCGTCGGGAATGAGCTGGAGCCATTTCATTCCCTGCCCCGAGACCGGGGCGGCGCCGGCTCTTTCAAAGTTCCAGCAGAATCTTTCGCCCGAAAGCAGGTCGATCAGGCAGACAAGCCCGCTGAAAGAGCCGGTTTCGAGCCGAAACTGGTAATACGGGAAGCCCTGAAACCCCCAGCCGATGTCTCTGTCAAGTCTTTTTCGCTTCATTTTTCACGGTCCTTCAGCTTTTCGGCCATAGTGTTCTGAAGATATCTCGCGCCGAGAGCTTCGGCGCTGACAGCTTCGGAAAGATGCGCCAGCGCGGCCATGCAGACCCCTGCGGCGCTCTGATTCCTTGCATTTGCCGGAGAGACCCGCACCTTAGAGTTATCGGCAAAAAGCTCGGCTTTCAGCCGCTCGGCGCAGTCGCCGGTCAGAATCACATCGCTGTCGCATTCCGCGAGTGCTTTTATTTCCGCCTCCGAGCCCACCCTATCGGCGCAAACCGGCGAAAGAGCGGCTCCGTCGCTGTCATAGGCGCCGAAATAGGCGACGCCCTGCCTCGCCGAAAGCGCGGGAATGATCCTGCCCCTAGCGGCGCAGGCGTTATATGCAAGGGCTTCGAGAGTCGAAACGCCGATGCAGGGCTTACCGGACGCGCATATCCCCTTTACCGCAGCTATGCCGATCCGCAGACCGGTATAGCTCCCCGGCCCCGCCGCGACCGCAAAGAGGTCGATGTCTGAAAGGGTGAGCGCGCAGTCGTCGAGGGTGCGTTTTAAGGTCGGAAGAATGATCTGAGAATGTGTCAATTTAGTCAAAAAAGTCGACTCGCCGATCAGGGTTCCTTGGCGGACTATCGCGCAGGAGGCGATTTTCCCGGAGGTCTCGATCCCGAGGACGGTTATCAGGTCAGAAGTCAAATCTTTCATCTCCGATGATAGTTATTTCGCGGCGGTCGCCGCCGAGAGGCCGAAGCTCGATGACGGTGTGCTCCTTCGGCAGCTCGCCCGCGATATTCTCGCTCCACTCGATCGCGATCACGCAGTCGTCTGACAAATAATCAAAAAATCCGGTAGATTCGAGGTCTGCCGCGCCGGTTATGCGGTACATATCGAAGTGGCAGAGCTTCAGCTTCCCGGGATATTCGTTGACAAGCGCGAAGGTCGGCGAGCTGACCTCGTCGCGAAGGCCCATTCCGAGCGCAAGGCCGCGGGTCAGAGTAGTTTTGCCGGCTCCGAGTCCCCCGCGAAAGGCGATAATGTCGCCGCCGCGAAGCCTTTCGCCGATTTTTCGGCCGAGCTCAACGGTCTCCTCTGGGGAGCGGGTCTGATAGCTGCGGGTCATCAATAGCCTCTCTCGCCGCGGACCGATTCGTCGTCCATTATCCATTCCATAACCTCGATGACTCTGAAATCCTCGTCGGTGTCGCGGATAATGACGCGCTCGATTCCGCTGTTGATAACAACTCTCTTGCAGAGCGCGCAGCAGACTGAGTTTTTGATATATTCTCCGGTAGAGACCTCGCGGCCGACAAGATACATAGTCGCGCCGATCATCTCCTCGCGCGAGGCGCTGATGACCGCGTTCATCTCGGCGTGAACCGAGCGGCAGAGCTCATAGCGCTCCCCGCGCGGGATCTTAAGCTCGTCGCGGACGCAGGTGCCGATGTCGCAGCAGTTCTGTCTGCCGCGAGGGGCTCCGACATATCCGGTCGAAATAATCTGGTCGTGATTGACAATTACCGCGCCGTATCTGCGCCGCAGGCAGGTCGAGCGGGCGGCAACAGTGTCGGCAATATCGAGATAGTAATTGATCTTGTCGCGTCTTTCCATTTCAAAGTCCTCCGTTCGGAATATTATGTTCTATTTTACCACATCTGAGGGGATATTGCAAGCAAAATATTGACATCTCCCCCGGCGCGATGTAAAATAGTAACACACTGACACCAAAATCACCCGAGTAAGGAGGCGGCAGCTTTGCCGAGATTTTTTGCTGAACAACCGCCGGAAATCGGCGTAATTTCACTATTCGGCGACGACGCGCGCCATATCGGCCGCAGCCTGAGAATGGCGGTCGGGGAACGGATCACCGTCTGCTTCGGCGGCACCGATTACCTCTGCCGGCTCGATAAAATCAGCGACGCCGGGGTCATCGCCTCGGTCATATCCGAAAGCCCGTCGAAGGAGCCGAGCGTCTCACTGACCCTCTATCAGGCTCTGCCGAAGACCGATAAGTTAGAACTGATAATCCAAAAGGCCGTAGAACTCGGTGCATCAAGAATCGTTCCGGTTCTGACCGGAAGGTGTATCGCGCGGCCGGAAAAATCGCAGTTTGACAAAAAACTCGTCCGGCTTCAGAAAATCGCCTCGGAGGCGGCAAAGCAGTCGGGGCGCGGAATTATTCCGCAGGTTTCGGGGATAATAGGCTTTGAAAAATGCCTCGGCGAGCTCAAGGAGCAGGATCTCTCGCTGATCTGCTATGAGGGCGGAGGAAAACGCCTCGGCGAGATGAAATACCCCCAAAACGGGAAAATTGGGCTTCTGATCGGCTCGGAGGGCGGCTTTGAGCGCTCCGAGGTCTCGATGGCGGAGGATGCCGGCGCGGTGCCGATCTGGCTCGGCGACAGAATACTTCGGTGCGAGACTGCGCCTATCGCCGCAATTTCGATAATTATGAATCTTACCGGGAATATCTGATAAAAATACTTGCAAAATCGGAAAATATATGCTATACTGAAAAAAATAATGCGAAAGGATCTGACATTATGGGAAATTTTCTTAAAATAGCTCTTGGAATAGGCGCCGCTGCCGCTGCCGCCGCGATTGCGATCGCTTTGGCGAAGAAGACCAGCGAGGAAGACGAGTGCTGCTGCGACGAATGCAGCGAGGACGAAGAGCTCTCCGAGTCCCTCGAAGGCCTCGACGAGACCGAAGAAGCCGAGGAGAACGACGAAGAAGAGGAAGAGACCGAAGAGGATTCCGAAGACGACGACGGCGATGTCGGCGTTAAGGTCACAGTCGACCCCGAAAAGGCCGAGGCGATCAAGGAATCGGTCAACCACATCATCAACGGTGTGATGGGCGGCGTTGTCGTCGCTTCTGACAAGGTTTCGGAAATTGCCGGAAGATTTGCCGATTATATGGCAGACAAACTCGCAGAGCGCAACGCCGACGAATACGACGAGGACATCGAGATTGATTTTGACGACCTCAAGGATCACGACGCCCCCGCTGAGGGCGACGCCGAGGAATATCCCGAAGAGGCAGCCGAGCCGCTTGCCGACCCGGAGGAAAATCCCGAAGAGGACGCTTATGAGGAATAATTGATATTTCCTCGTGATTTATTGAATATTTCTGACAACTTTTGCCGGCAATGCAATATTTTGCACTGCCGGTGCGTTTTATATCTGAAAGCTTGCTTTCAATAACCCAAAAAAGGAGAATCAAGATGAACAGATTATTAAAAAGAGCGCTGTCGGCGCTTGCGGCGCTGGCGATATGCGCTTCTGCGATCCCGGCGGTAAATGTCGGCGCGGCGGAAAGGGCCGAAAAGGAGTGGAACAACAACCGCAGACATTCGGAGGAGATCGAAGCGGGAGAATCGGTCACCGGGCATATCGAAAGCATGGGCGACCTCGATGTGTTCAGGTTTGTCCCCGAAAAGAGCGGAAGGATCACGGTGTCGCTTAAAATCGGCGGCGAGGACAGAGGGCTGAGGTGGTTTATCTGGCTGATGGACGAAGACTGGAAATCCCTCGAATCCTCAACCGACAGGGAAAGCAGCTCGCAGAAGCTCGAATACAAGGTCAAGGCTGACGAGACCTATTACATCGTTGTCGGGCCGTGGGACAAAATCGACGGCAATTTCAGCGAAGACAGCAGCTACACCTTGAAGCTGTCGGCGGACAAAATAAAAACCGTTCCGACGATAATGGCGGACGGCAAAAAGCTGGAGCTTTCGGGAATCGACAGGCTTGTGATGAGATATGACAATCCGGCGAAGGTAAGCGTCGGGACCTCCGATCAGGAGTTGATCGCCGAGCTGTTTGAAGCTCTCGGAAGGGCGAAATTCAGCACCTCGGACGAGCTTATTGCCGACGGCGATATGCTCTGCCTCTGTTCCGGCGGCGAGGAAATCGCCTTTATCTCACGCGGAAACGGAAAGATATTCATCGGAATGCCGAAAAGAGAACCCGGTTCCGAAAATAAAGCTGCAAGCGGGCTGCCGAGCGGAGCGGCATATTCAGCGGAGGATATCTGGAGCGACGAGGAATGGAGCGGCTTTATCGCGGAATTTTCTGCCGGAGACACCTCGCTTTTAATTGCCCTGCCGCTGACAAACGGTCAGAAAGGGTACAGCTATATCCGCCGCGACGGGGTTGACAGAGTCAGGTTCTTCACATTAAACCCGAACGCCATTAACCCCGAGACCGACGACCCCGAGCTGATCTCGGAGCTGACCGATATGCTGAGCGGGCTGAAGCTCGGCGAGCCGGAATATGTCGGAAACCCCACCGGCGGGACGTCGCTGGTAATCTATTCCGGCGACTCAGCGCTGACCTTATTCTGCTCCGAAGCGGCGCTTAATTTCAACGGATACCTCTACCCGATAATTTCGGGCGGCTGGGACACCGAGGAGTGGCTCGAATTTGTCGGAAAATGCGACAGCAGGTTTGATCCCGAGCCCTATTCAAAGCTTTTGGTAAAATAAATTCAGGCGGGAGGTCTAAACTCCCGCCTTGATTTTTTAATGTCTTTCATCGAAGTCGATATATCTCTCGCAGAACCGCGCCGCAAAGGCGGGTTCCTCGCCGGCGGCATAGAGGTGGCTCAGGTCGCCGAAGCTCTGCATTCTGAAAACGGCTATCCCCTGCTCGCGTTCTTCGGTTATAAGGGTCGTAACCGATGTCGGCGCGGCGCAGAAATTCTGGGCGAGTATCACCGGCGACAGACCGAGGATATGCCCGAGAAGCTGGCATTCGATTCCGAAGTGGCAGAAAAGCACAACGGTGTCGCGGTTCGGCTCAATCGCTTCGTAATACCTTTCCTTTCTGCGGTAGCCGTGGCGTTCGAGAAGCAAGTCGAGCCCGTCGGTGACGGCCTTATACAGCTCGGGATAATGTCCATCGCGCATAAAGTCGATCTCTTTAAATTTCACGGGGTCATAGAGCTCGTCGACCTTGGTGTAAAAGCTGGGCATAAAATCCCAGCAGATCTGAGGGTTCTCCTGCCCGGGGACTTTGACCTGGCAGTAGTAAAACTCCTTCAGCCATTCGCAGATCTCAGCCTCTCTGCCCAATTTTTCAAGGGTGGGCTTGGCGGTGTCCTTCGCCCTGCCGAGCGGAGAGCAGTAAAAGGCCTTGACATCGAGCTTTGAAAGGCGGTCGGAAAGCAGCTCGGCCTCCTTCCAGCCCTTTTCGGTCAGGCTGTCGATAGAGTAATCTGGGTCGCCGTGGCGAACAATAAGAAGTCGCATTGAAATCCTCCTATAAAGCAAAAACGTTCTGCGGACATTCTACCACAAAACGTTTTTTTAATCAAGGCTTGCCGCCGTAAAAAACCAATCTTCCGCCGGTAAGCCTGAAAGCGGTGTCAAACTGATCGACGTCGAGCAGGCGCTTTGTGCCGGTTATCGGGTCGGAGAGATAAAAGCTTCTCATTCCGTCGTGACCGTAGATGACGGCGGTGCAGACACCCGACGGGCGGAGTATCTCCTCGCCGGTCTCGCAGTCGAGCCAGCTCACACGCTGACCGGGAAGAAGCTCTGTCCCCGAGGAATACCAGACCATCACCGGGTTCCCGCCGTCGATGATCTCCATTATGTCCGCGACGCTCGCGCCGGCAGTCGTCACCGCGCCGGATTTAAAGGCCTCGGCGGCATCTGCAATCGGCCGGTTGAGGACTCCGCAGCCGCCCTCGGAATAGGGCGAGCCGACAAATTCCCGCTCGGGGTTACCGCCGTAAAAGCTGCCGCCGTCCTCATAGGGCAGAGGACCGACCGGAATTTCCGCGATTATGTCGTCTGGCGTCAGGTCGAGGCCGTAGTAACGAAGAAGTATGCAGAGCGAGACCGCCTCGCCGCCGGAGGGATAGTCGGGATATTGCGAGAACTCTGAAACCCCCTCGAGAATAGCGGTATTCGAGCGTTCTAAGTGTGCGCGCAGCCTGCGCCATCTGCCGGAGCGGACGAACCACACCGCAACGGTGGCGAGCGCCGCAGCCGCGATAATTATTGCCGCACGCAAAAGCTGCTTTTTCCGCCGCGGGCTCAGGTTCAGCCTTTTCATCTCGACTCCCAGGGAGTGCCGGTCTTTTCGAGCGCGATTTTAAGGTATTGGCCGGTGAAGGACTTCCCGTTTTTCGAGACCTCCTCCGGCGTTCCGGTCGCGATGACCGTTCCGCCGCGGACTCCGCCCTCGGGGCCGAGGTCGATAATGTAGTCGGCGGACTTTATCACATCGAGGTTGTGTTCGATCACGAGGACGGTGTTTCCGGCGTCGGCGAGCTGCTGGAGCATATCAATAAGCTTCGAGACGTCGTCGGCATGAAGGCCGGTAGTCGGCTCGTCGAGAACATAGATCGTTCTGCCGGTCGCGCGGCGCGAAAGCTCGGTCGCGAGCTTTACTCTCTGGGCCTCGCCGCCTGAAAGAGTGGTCGAGGGCTGCCCGAGCTTGATATACCCCAGCCCGACGTCGCGCATTGTCTTTATCTTGCGGTAGATTTTCGGCATATTCTCGAAGAACTCGCAAGCTTCCTCGACGGTCATATCGAGCACCTCGGCGATGTTCTTGCCCTTATAGCGTACCTCGAGGGTCTCGCGGTTATAGCGCTTGCCCTTGCAGACCTCGCAGGGAACGTAGACGTCGGGCAAAAAGTGCATCTCGATCTTGAGTATTCCGTCGCCCGAGCAGGCTTCGCAGCGGCCTCCGCGGGTGTTGAAGCTGAATCGCCCGGCGGAATAGCCGCGCATTTTGGACTCGTTTGTCATTGCAAAGAGGTTTCGGATATCGTCGAAGACGCCGGTATATGTCGCGGGGTTGGAACGCGGGGTGCGCCCGATCGGCGACTGGTCGATGTTTATTATCTTGTCGAGGTTTTCAAGACCTTCGATCCTCTTGAACGCGCCAGAGACGGTGTGGGCGCGGTTGAGCTTGTTGGCGAGCTCTTTATAGATAATGTGGTTGACGAGCGAGGACTTTCCGCTGCCCGAAACGCCGGTCACGCAGGTAAAAGTTCCGAGCGGAATCGAAACGTCGATTCCGCGGAGGTTGTTCTCCTTTGCGCCGATAACCTTCAAAAACGCGCCGTTTCCCTTTCTTCGGCTTGACGGAACGGGTATCGAGCGCTTGCCGCTAAGATATTGGCCGGTGATCGAGCTTTCGCAGGCCATTATCTCCTGCGGAGTTCCGGCGCAGACGATCTCGCCGCCGTGGATTCCGGCGCCGGGGCCGACGTCGACGATATAGTCCGCCGCCATCATCGTCTCCTCGTCGTGCTCGACGACGATAAGGGTGTTTCCAAGATCGCGGAGCCGCTTCAAAGCGTCGATAAGCTTTGCGTTGTCGCGCTGGTGCAGGCCGATAGAGGGCTCGTCGAGGATATAAAGCACCCCCATCAGCATCGAGCCGATCTGGGTCGCGAGGCGGATTCTCTGGCTCTCGCCGCCCGAAAGGGTCGAGCTGGAGCGCGAAAGGGTCAGATAATCGAGGCCGACATTTTTCAGGAAGTTGAGCCTCGAGCGGACCTCTTTAAGTATCTGAGCGCCGATAAGCCGCTCACGCTCGGTGAGCTGAAGTCCGTCGACAAAGTCGAGCGCGTCGGTTACCGACATCTTGGTGAAATCTGCGATATTCAGGCCGCCGACGGTGACCGCGAGGCTCTCTTTTTTAAGCCTGTCGCCGTGGCAGGTCTCGCACTTGACCTCAGACATATATTCCTCAATCTTCGCCTTGGTGGTGTCGCTGTCGGAGGATTTATAGCGCCTTTCGAGGTTTCTGATTACCCCCTCGAACGGTGTTATCCAGTATCCCCCGCCCCATTCCTCGGGGCGCTTGAATTTGAGCTTGCGGTCGCCGGTGCCGTAGAGGAAGATTTCGATCGCGTCGCGGCTCAGCTCCCTGACCGGAACGTCGAGCGAGATGTTGAACTCCTTTGATATCGCCTCGTAGAACATCATCGTCATCGAGCCGGGCTCTAAGGTGTTCCAGCCGTCGGCGCGGATTGCTCCCTCGCGGATCGTCAGATCGTCGTTCGGAATCACAAGCCGCTCGTCAACCTTCAGAAACACTCCGAGGCCGGTGCAGTCGGGACAGGCGCCGAACGGGTTGTTGAAGGAGAACATTCTCGGGGCGAGCTCCTCGACCGAAACGCCGTGGTCGGGACAGGCGTAGTTCTGGCTGAACAAAAGCTCCTCCCCGCCGATAACATCTACCCCGACAAGCCCGCCCGAAAGACCGGCGACTGTTTCGACGCTGTCGGAAAGGCGGGAGCGGATATCAGGCTTGATAACAAGCCTGTCGACGATTATCTCGATATTGTGCTTTTTGTTTTTCTCCATCTTTATCTTTTCGGAGAGATCGTAGGTTATCCCGTCGACTCTGACGCGGACATAGCCGGCCTTCCTTGCATTTTCAAGCTCGCGCTGATATTCGCCCTTTCGGCCGCGGACAATCGGCGCGAGAAGCTGAATCCTCGTCCCCTCGGGGAGCGCGAGGATCTGGTCGACGATCTGGTCGACCGACTGACGGCGTATCTCGCGCCCGCAGACCGGACAGTGAGGTATGCCGATCCTCGCATATAAAAGGCGGAGATAGTCATATATCTCGGTGACGGTTCCGACAGTCGAGCGGGGGTTGTTTGAGGTCGTCTTCTGGTCGATCGAGATCGCCGGAGAAAGGCCGTCGATCGAGTCGACGTCCGGCTTGTCCATCTGGCCGAGGAACATTCTCGCATAGCTCGAAAGGCTTTCGATATAGCGGCGCTGGCCGTCGGCGAAAATGGTGTCGAAGGCGAGGCTGGATTTTCCGGAACCGGAAAGACCGGTAAAGACGATCAGCTTGTCGCGGGGAATCTTTAGGTCGATGTTCTTGAGGTTGTGCTCCCTCGCGCCCTTGATTATTATTTCGTTTGATGGCATTAAATTTTCTTATCTCCTTTGCTTCGGGGCGTCGAGCTTTCTGAGCTCGGCGATCTTGTCGCGGTAATAGGCGGCCTGCTCAAAGTTTAGCTGCTTTGCGGCCTCCTTCATCAGCTTTGTCAGCTTGTCGATCATGTCGAGCCGCTCCTTCTTGGAATACTTTTTCAGCTCCTTGTTGACGTTTTCCTTTGTCGTTATCTCTATTACGTCCCTGACGCCCTTTATTATCGTCTTCGGGGTGATTCCGTGCTCGACGTTATATCTGTTCTGAATCTCGCGGCGGCGCTCGGTCTCGGTTATCGCCCGCTCCATCGAGCCGGTAACGCTGTCGGCATACATAATGACCTTTCCTCCGGCGTTTCGTGCCGCGCGGCCGACGGTCTGAATCAGCGAACTCTCGCTTCTCAAAAAGCCTTCCTTGTCGGCGTCGAGTATCGCGACGAGCGAGACCTCCGGCAGGTCCAGGCCCTCGCGCAGAAGGTTTATTCCGACGAGGACGTCAAACTCGCCGAGCCTTAAATCGCGGATTATCTCCATTCGCTCGATGGTGTCGATCGAGTGGTGCATATATCTGACCTTAATACCGACATTCTGGAGATACTGGGTCAGGTCTTCCGCCATTCTGACGGTCAGAGTCGTCACCAGAACGCGCTCACCCTTTTCGGCGCGCTGGTTGATCTCGAGAATGAGGTCTTCGATCTGCCCCTGAGTCGGCTTGACCTCGATAAGCGGGTCGAGAAGGCCGGTCGGGCGGATTATCTGCTCGACTATCGCGTCGGATTCGCTCCGCTCAAAAGGCCCCGGCGTCGCCGAGACGAATACCGCCTGATCTATATGTGAATAAAACTCGTCGAAGGTCAGAGGGCGGTTGTCGAGCGCCGAGGGGAGCCGGAAGCCGTAGTCGACAAGGATATTCTTTCTCGCCCTGTCTCCGGCGTACATTCCTCTGACCTGCGGCAGAGCGACGTGCGACTCGTCGACGATCATCAGAAAATCCTTCGGGAAGAAGTCGAGGAGCGTGAACGGTACGGCCCCCGGCTCGCGGCGGGCAAGAACTCTCGAATAGTTCTCGATTCCGCTGCAAAAACCGACCTCTTCGAGCATCTCCATGTCATATCTGACACGCTGCTCGATTCTCTGAGCCTCGATCAGCTTGTCCTGAGAGCGGAAGAATTCGACCCTTTCCCTCATCTCGGCCTCGATGTCTTCAATGGCGTCGTGGAGCTTGTCTTTCGAGGTTATATAGTGAGAAGCCGGGAAGATCGGGACGTGGGCGAGCGAGCTTATCACCTCGCCGGTCACAACGTTTATCTCGTTGATCCTGTCGACCTCGTCGCCGAAAAATTCGACGCGGATCGCGGTGTCGTTCGAGCCGGAGGGGAAGATCTCGACGACGTCTCCCCTGACACGGAAGCGGTTGCGCTGAAAGTCGATGTCGTTGCGCTCATATTGGATCGAGACAAGCTCGGAGAGCAGCTCGTCGCGCGATTTTGTCATTCCGCGGCGAATCGAGACGATCTGGTCCTTATATTCCTCCGGGTCGCCGATCGAATAGATGCAGCTCACCGACGCGACGATTATCACATCGCGCCTCTCTGAAAGCGCGGCGGTCGCGGAATGTCTCAGCCGGTCGATCTCGTCGTTGACGTCGGAGTCCTTTTCGATATAGACGTCGGTCGAGGGGATATATGCCTCGGGCTGGTAGTAGTCGTAATAGCTGACAAAGAACTCGACGGCGCTGTCGGGGAAGAACTCGCGGAACTCTGAGCAAATCTGGGCGGCGAGGGTCTTGTTCGGCTCTAAAATAAGGGCCGGGCGGTTGACCTCGGCAATTACGTTGGCCATAGTAAAGGTCTTGCCCGAGCCGGTGACGCCGAGAAGGGTCTGCTTTTTCTTCCCTTCGCGGATACCGCGGACGAGCTCGGCGATCGCCTGGGGCTGGTCGCCGGTCGGCTTAAAAGCGCTTTTCAGTACGAATTTATCCATAATCCACCGCCCAATAAACAAACGTTCTCATTATTTTAGCACAGTTGAAACGAAATGTCAACGCTTACAGAAATCAGAAATCGGAAGTCAGAGTTTCAAGGTAAGCGATTTAAGCTTCACATTAAAAATGCTTGACAGATTCGACGGGGAACCCAGAGCGGGTTCCCCGTAAGCCATTCGCATAGCCTGTTAATAGACAGGATTCAGCAAGCACAAATGACGGCTCAGAGCGCCTGTTTGAGCGCCTGAGCGAGCTGGTCGGGGCAGGAGGTCGGGCGGGGGCCGCACTTGGTGTGTTCAAGCTTCGCGATCACGTCTTCGACCTTCATTCCCTTGACGAGCTGACAGATCCCCTTGGTGTTGCCGTTGCAGCCGCCGACAAAGGCGCATTCCTTGATGACGCCGTCCTCAACGGTCACATTTATCTCCCTCGAACAGGTTCCGGTTGTTTTATAGTTTATCTGCATAGCGATCTCCTTTCGGGTTTTGTTTCATTTATAATATACAACTCTTTTTCGGTTACGTCAATAGCTTGGGGGAAAGAAAAGACAGGCTGAGGGCAATTTATTTGCCCTGCGGCAAGCGAGACAAATTTGGAATTTCGTAAACTTCAACAACGTGCGCAAATTTTTCAAGAGACGCTGACTTATATGCTAAGGTGCGCGCACTCCTGTCGGAGCGCGCGAATTTGAAGGGGACGCCCTCTCTTGCAGGGCGTCCCCTCTTTAAAAATCAGTCCACCGGACTGATTTTTAAATTCACCCCTTGCGAGAGCGCACGTTGTAGGGCTTTCGCAGCCTGCGGGCGCGATATGCACGCGGGGTTTTGTCCAAGAGGACGAGCGGGCGGGCATTTATGCCCGCAAAGTCCGATTGGCAACAAAACCAGCTTGCATTAACCCCGCGAGCCTTTTGTAAAAGGTTGACCGAAAACTTTTTATATGACTGCTCTATTCCGCCACACTTCCGAAAAACCTCTTCACAAACTCCGGCTCTGGCGCGGAAAACTCTCTGCCTTCAAGATACCCCAGCCTCCCGCCGATGCTGAACCCGAGCTTATAAGCGCAAAGCGCCTGCGTCTTCTGCTTATATTGCCGGTTGACTCCGTTTCTGCCGTATTTTCCGTCGCCGAGTATCGGGCAACCGATATAGGCCATATGCACCCTGATCTGGTGAGTTCTGCCGGTGATCAGCTCTACCTCGCAGAGCGAAAGCTCACCAGCGGTTTTAAGCACGCGGTAGCGGGTGACGGCGGTCTTCGAGTTCGGAGTCTTCTCCTTTCGGACATAGACCGTGTTCTCTGCCTCGACTTTTTCGAGATAGGTTCTGATCTCGCCCTCGCGCTCTCTCGGGATTCCGGCGAGAACGCAGAGATAGCGCTTTTTGAGCCTCCTCTCGCGTATTGCCTCGTTCAGCAGCCGAAGGCTCTCGGCGTTTTTTGCGCATACCACTATCCCCTCGGTGTTGCGGTCGAGACGGTTGCAGAGCGCGGGCGCAAAGCTCGCCTCGGCGGCGGGGTCATATTCTCCCCTGTCGGTCAGATATTTTGTGATCCTGTTGATGAGCGTGTCGGAGGCGCCGGAGCTGTCCTCGTGAACGACCAGCCCCGCGGGCTTATATGCCAACAAAATGTTCTCGTCCTCATAGATAACGCTGACCTCGCCGGAAACGCCTTCGGGGGAGGGCTTCGGCTGAGCGGAGAAATATTCGTCGGGGAGATACATTCTCAGAACGTCGCCCTCGGAGAGACGTGTCGAGATCTCGCATCGCTTTCCGTTGAGCTTGATGTTCTTTTCGCGGAGGTATTTATACATTCTCCCGCTCGGCAGATTCGGCACCGCCTTTGAAATAAAGCGGTCGGCGCGCTGGCCGGCGTCGTTCGCGCCGATTATGAACTCTCTCATCTTTCCGCCTCCTTTGATTACATTATAATGCCCGCCGTGATTTTGTCAACAGGGGATGGTGGAAAAGCCTGAATTCCATTCTATCAACATAATCAGAGGCTGCCGAAACCCGGCAGCCTCTGTTTTTTAAATATGATGCCTCGCTCGGCCTATTCCTTTTCGTCCTTGATGATTCCCTTTAATCCGGCGGCGAGTCCGGCGAGACCCTGTATCTCGCTGGGGATTATGATCTTTGTCGCCTTTCCGTCGGCGGCCTTGGTGAACGCTTCGAGGCTCTTAAGGGCGATTACCTGCTCGTTCGGGTTGGCGGCGTTGAGCTTTTTAAGGCTTTCGGCGAGAGCGGTCTGAACCGCCTCGATAGCCTCAGCTTCGCCCTGCGCTTCGAGTATCTTCTGCTCCCTGACGGCGCTTGCCCGAAGGACCATCGCCTGCTTTTCGGCCTCGGCGTGCAGGATCTCGGCCTGCTTATCTGCCTCGGCCTTCAGGATCTTCGACTCCTTTTCGCCCTCGGCGACGAGGATCTGGGATTTCTTATCGCCCTCTGCCTGCAAAATCTTCTCGCGGCGCTCGCGCTCCGCCTTCATCTGCTTCTCCATCGCGTCCTGGATCTCGCGCGGAGGCAGAATATTTTTGAGCTCAACGCGGTTGACCTTAATTCCCCAGCGGTCGGTCGCCTCGTCGAGGATAACGGTGATCTTGGTGTTGATGGTGTCGCGCGAGGTCAGTGTCGCGTCGAGTTCGAGCTCGCCGATGATGTTTCTGAGGGTGGTCGCGGTCAGGTTTTCGATCGCGGCGATCGGGCGTTCAACGCCGTAGGTATAGAGCTTCGCGTTGGTGATCTGGAAGAAGACGACGGTGTCGATCTGCATCGTTACGTTGTCCTTAGTGATTACCGGCTGAGGCTGGAAATCGGCGACCTGCTCCTTAATAGAGACCTTTTTCGCGATCCTGTCGATAAACGGGAAGAGCATGTGAGGGCCGGTATGGAGTTCGCGGTTAAAGGCGCCGAGCCTCTCGACGACATAAACCTGAGCCTGAGGCACGATCTTGAAGTTTGAAATGATGATGAAGAAAACCAGAAGAATTATCACGAATATAATTATTGCACCCATTTTATTTACTCCTTTCGATAGCTGAACACGGCGCTCATGCGTTTTTTGAGACGATAAGCTTCGCGCCGTCGATATCCTTGACTGTTACTACCTCGCCCTCTTCGATCGGGCTTCCGTCCTCGCTGACGGCGATCCAGGAAACGCCGCCGAGAGTAGCTCTGCCCTTTGAGAGCTCATTTCTGACCGCTTCGGTCACCACCGCGGTTTTGCCGATGTTCATATCTGCGTTGGTTCTGACATAGCTCCCTCTGAGCTTTCTGACAAGAGGTCTTGTCAAAATCAAAAGAAGCGCCGTCGACACGGCAAAGACCATCAGCTGAGCCCAGCGCGGCGCGCCGAGTCCGGCCATAAGCATCGAGACCAATGACGCGCAGGCGAACCATATCGAAACGAACTGGACTGTCAGAAGCTCGATTACGACCGCTGCGATCAGGACCGCTCCCCATGCGGCGAGCATGATTAAATCCATTATGAACACTCCTTTCCGAAATGTCAGTTATATTATAACATAAAGTCAAATTTTTGTAAAGACCTGAGCAGGAAATAATACAGTAAATTATAACGCATTAAATGAAAAAACATCTGCAAAATCTAACACTTTTTCAAAGCCTCTTCCTACTTCAGCTTAACATTATCCTGCCCGAAGAGGCCGATCAGTTCGTTGAGGGATTCGGCGGTGACTGCGACTGTGCTGAAGCCCTTGAGCGCGGTCATTCTTGAAAGGTCGCTGAGGTAGATGTGGAGCGGGCTGCTGCCGGGATATTTTTCGGCGACGGCTTTCAGCCCCGCGATCTTCTCCTTTTCGTCGGAGCGAAGGCGGATACAGAGCGTCTTCTTTGAAAGCGCGGCGATGCAGTCGGAAACAGGCTGGACGGTGTCGGCGATTATTTTCGCGTCTTCCTCGTCTTTTAAGGTTATTTTTCCCGAGACGGCGAGCTTTTCGCCGGGGCGGAGAAGATTTCTGACATCGAACTGGCCGTAGAGATTCGGGAAGATTATCACCTCGATATCGCCCGAGACGTCCTCGAGTGTCGCGAAGCACATCTGCTTATTGGATTTTGTGTTTATCAGCTTTTTTGAGCGGAAAATTCCGATCAGCGAGACAGCCTGTCCGTCGCGATAGGTGCCGATATCGGGGTCGGAGCCTTCGATTATACGGCGGGCTGTGGTCATTCCTCCGGCATTGAGCCAGCAGGAATATTCAGAAAGCGGGTGGCCGGAGACATATATGCCGATCGTGTCCTTCTCCATTTCAAGCAGCTCGGGGAGAGAGTATTCCTCGGAATGGGTGATCTCGACATCGCCCGAATCACCGCCCGCGCTTTCTGCGCCGAAGAGCCCGAACTGGCCGTCGATAGACTCGCGCTTCATATCGGCGACGGAGGACATTATCAGATCGTAATTCGTCAGCATTTCGCGGCGGTTAGTCGGAAAGCTGTCGAACGCGCCGGACATTATCAGCGACTCGACTGCCCGCGAATTTAGCTCGCGGCCATACATTCTCGAAATGAAATTATAGAGCGAAACAAACCTGCCGTTTGTGTTTCTTTCGGAGATGATGTTGTCTATTATTCCCCTGCCGAGGCCCTTTATCGCCAAAAGCCCGAAGCGGATCCCCTCGTCGGTCGCGACAAAGCCGTGTCGGCTGAGATTGATGTCGGGGTCTAAAATTTTAACGCCGTGAGAGGTGCATACCTCGGCATATTCTGTTATTTTCGCGGTGTTGTCGAGCGAGCCGGTCATCAGCGCGGCCATATATTCGCTGAAATGGCGGCATTTAAGGTAGGCGGTCTGATATGCGACGGTGGCATAGCAGACGGCGTGGGACTTGTTGAACGCATAGTCGCCGAAGGAGGAGAGGTCGTCAAACAACTCGTTTGCGGCCTTTTCGGGGATTCCGCGATTAACGCAGCCGTCGGTCCTTCCGTCGCCGTAAATAAAGCATTTTCTCTCGGCGGCCAGGGCGTCGTGATTCTTTCCGGCCATCATTCTGCGGATAATGTCGGCCCGGCCGTAGGAATAACCGGCGAGCTCGCGGAATATCTGCAAAACCTGTTCCTGATAGATGACGACACCGTAGGTCGGCTCTAAAATCGGTCGGAGCTGCGGCAGCTTATAGGTCACAAGGGAGGGGTCGTGGCGGTTGCGGATATAGGTCATTATAAAGTCCTTCGGCCCGGGGCGGAACAGCGCGATCACCGCGATCAGGTCGTCCATATTCTCGGGTCTGAGGCGGGTCAGGGTCGAGGTCATTCCGCCCGATTCAAACTGGAATACTCCGGCGGTCTCGCCCCGCGAAAGCATTTTATATACCTCGGGGTCGTCAAGAGGGATCTTTGCGATGTCAAACCCCGGGTCGCTCTGTCGAATCTGCTCGACAGCGTCGTGGATTATCGTCAGGTTTCTCAGGCCGAGAAAATCTATTTTCAGCAGCCCGAGGCTCTCGAGTTCTTTTTTCTGATATTGGGTGACCAGCTTTCCTTCGGAAGCCTGGAGAGGGACATAGTCGCTGACAGGGCCGTCGGTGATGACGACTCCGGCGGCGTGGGTAGAATCGTGGCGGGGAAGCCCCTCGACCTGGAGCGCCATGTCGACGATCTCCCTGACCTGGCCGCTGCTTTGATAAAGCTTGCGGAAGTCCTCGGACTCGGCGAGCGCTTCGCTTATTGACCTTCCGAAAGGAACGGCCTTTGCGGCGGCGTCCGCGAGGTTATAAGGCACGCCCATCGCCCGCGCGACGTCGCGGATAGCGTTTTTGGCGGCCATTGTGCCGAAAGTGATGATCTGAGCGACATGGTCGGCGCCGTAGCGGCGTTTGACATATTCTATTACCTCCTTGCGGCGCTCAACGCAGAAGTCGATGTCAAAATCTGGCATCGAGACGCGCTCGGGATTCAAAAAGCGCTCGAAGAGAAGGTCGTATTTAAGCGGGTCGATGTCGGTTATTCCGATGCAGTAGGCTGCGAGGCTCCCGGCGCCGGAGCCTCTGCCCGGGCCGACGGGGATTCCCTGAGACTTTGCATAATTGATGAAATCCCAGACAATCAGATAGTAGTTGACAAAGCCCATTTTCGAGACCACCGAGAGCTCGTAGTCGAGCCGCTTTTCGGCCTCATCGGAGGGATTTTCGCCGTAGCGGCTGATAAGCCCGTCATGACAGAGCTTTCTGAGATATTTTTCGTTGTCGCTGACTCCCTCAATCGAGAATCCGGGGAGCTTTGTCACGCCGAATTCCAGCTTCAGATTGCACTTTTCGGCGATTTCGAGGGTTGTCGAGATCGCGTCGGGGCGGTTTTCAAAGAGCTCGGCCATCTCATCGGGCGACTTGAAATAAAACTCCTCGCTGCCGAGATCCATCGCGTCGGGGTCGCTCTCAAGGGTGTTGGTCGAAATGCACATCAAAAGCTTCTGAGCTCTTGCGTCGGATTTGTCAATATAATGGCAGTCGTTGGTCGCGCAGACTTTTATTCCGAGCTCCCGCGCGAGCTTGTACTGATAAGCCAAAATTTCGTGCTGCTCTCTGAGATAATGGTCCTGAACCTCTATATAGTAATCCTCGCCGAAGAGCGATTTATAGCGCTCCGCGGTCTCCTTTGCGCCGTCATAGTCTCCGGCGGAAAGCTTTCTTGAAATTTCGCCGGCGAGGCAGGCGGACAAACAGATCAGCCCGTCGTGATATTCGCTCAGAAGCTCGAAATCAATTCGGGGCTTAGAATAGAATCCGTCAACATAGGAATAGGTGACAAGCTTGCAGAGATTCTTATAGCCGGTCTCGTTCTTGCAGAGAAGGATCAGGTGATAGGGCGAAAGATCGGGTTTCCCGGACTTGTCGAAGCGTGTCCTCGGCGCGACATATACCTCACAGCCGATTATCGGCTTTATTCCGGCCTTTTCGCAGGCTTTGTAAAACTCGATAGCGCCGTAGACGTTGCCGTGGTCGGTTATCGCGACTGCAGGCATATTCATTTCCTTCGCGCGCTCGACGAGCTTCCCGATTCGGCAGGCGCCGTCGAGAAGGGAATATTCGCTGTGAACGTGCAGATGAACAAACTGTGTCAATTTAATCTTCCTCCGTTTCTGCCGCAAGCTGTTCTATGCGTGCGAATCTATGGTTTACTCCGGAGCGCGAGAGCGGCGGGTCAAACATTCCGCAGAGCTCCGAGAGGCTCATTTCGGGGTTCTCAAGCCTCAGCTTGCAAAGCTCCCTGAGCTCGTCCGGCAGGGCGGAAAGCCCTCCCTCAGAGGCCTTTAGTTTATTTATCGCGTCGATCTGGCGGAGCGCCGAGCGGTTCTGGCGGCCGAGATTAGCGGTGTCGCAGTTTGTCGCGCGGTTTGCGCGGTTGCGGACGTCTTTCAGAATCTTGACATTCATAAGCTCCAAGCTTGATTTCGGTGCGCCGATAAGGGTCAGAATGTCCTCGATCTGCTCGCTTTCCTTAAAATAAAGGACGTAGGCGCTTCGGCGCCTGACGATCCTGCCCTCGGCGCCGAGCCTCTCGGCAAAGAACTCCCCGAGGTCGAAGCAGAGCCTCTCGGTCCGGGCCACAAATTCGAGGTGATATTCCTTTTCGGGGTTGACGACGCTGCCGCAGCTCAAAAACACTCCCGCAGCGAAGGCTCCGAGGTTCTTTTCTGACGGCGGGGAGACAGTTTTGAG
>CANQJB010000016.1 GCA_947624155.1 uncultured Clostridia bacterium | reverse complement strand
CCAAATTGTGCCGTATTGCATTTCCTCTTCGCGGATCTTCTATGTCTCCTACGATTTCTACCAAACTTCTACTCATATTAACCAGTCCCCTTTCGTGAATAGGTTAACATATTTTTGCCCTCCGCGCAACTATTTCGTAAGCGATTACCCTGGCTCTCACGTCAATATATCTTGACAATCACGAACACTTGTGTTATACTGTCAATGTGTATCGCTATATACGCAGAAAGGTTTGATATTCTTTTTATGGACGTGTTCATAATAGTCATATTACTGATACTGTCCGCTCTGTTTTCCGCTTCCGAGACCGCGCTCTCCTCTGTCAATAAGGTGCGTCTTCGAAGCTGGGCTGACGACGGAAACAAACGGGCAAAGATGGCTATTAAACTTACCGACAACTTTGACAAGACACTCACAACAATCCTCATCGGCAACAATGTTGTAAACCTCGCCTCGACTACCGTCGCAACCGTTATGATTTCCTTGCGCTTCGGCGCGAAATTCGTCCCCGTTTCGACTGCGGTCATGACCGTTCTGGTAATCATCTTCGGCGAGATCATTCCAAAAAACATTGCAAACGAGTTTTCCGAAACGGTTTCAATGGCAATCGCCTATCCGCTCTACGGCCTGCTGGTGATACTGACACCGCTGGTCTGGCTGCTAATCGGGCTGAAAAATGTCGTTATCAGGCTCTGCGGAGGTTCAAACGACGCTCCGACAATGACCGAAGAAGAGCTCAAATATATCATCGACGAAATTGAGGACGAGGGAGTCCTCGACGAAAACGAAAGTGACCTCGTCAAGAGTGCGCTCGAGTTTTCAGACATCACGATCAGTGAAATACTGATTCCGCGCGTCAACATTTCCGCCGTTGAAATCGACCAGTCGCCTGAGGAGATAAAGGACGCGTTCATCACCTCGCACTTTTCCCGCCTGCCGGTTTATGAAAAGACGATCGACTCGATCGTCGGAATTATCCACGAGAAAAACTTCTTCGATATGTATCTCAACGGCCGCCGCGATATCCGCGAAATAATCCAGAAGCCGCTCTACATATTCGAGCTCACCCAGATCTCGGATATAATGAAGGAGATGCAGAAGGCAAAGACCCACATGGCGGTCGTCGTCGACCAATACGGCGGCACCCAGGGAATTGTCACAATGGAGGATATAATCGAAGAGCTCGTCGGCGAAATTTATGACGAAACCGACGAGGAGGACACCTCATTCGTCACCCTCGGCGAGAACGAATATGAAGTCTCGGCCGACCTCAGCATACGCGATTTTCTCGACAACATCGGGCTCGACCCCGACTATATCGAAACCGACTGCAATTCTATCGGCGGCCTTGTGATGGAGAACCTCGACAGAATCCCCGAGCCGGGCGAGGAGGTCGACTGCGGCAGATTCCACTTCAATGTCGTCTCGGTCGACGAGCAGCGGATCGAGCGCGTCAGAATAAGCGTTATGCCCGAAGAGAGCGATTCCGAAGAAGACGGAAAGAACGACGATTAAGTATAAATCAAATATCCCTGCCCCGCGGCAGGGATATTTTTTACTTTTTGAACAGGTCTTTGAGCCCGCCGAGCTTTTCGCCGACGCCGTCGATCGCGATTTTTGCCTTGATTCCCTCGACGACCTTTTCAAGCTGGTCATCGGGAAGGTCGATTCCGGTCAGCTCCTCGACGGTCTTGATCGGCTCCTTTTTGAATTTTTCGAGGAGCTTTTCGTCGGTTGTGATCTTTTGAACGGTTTCGGTGATAATCGCCTTGATGTCCATAGTAGTACCTCCGTAAAAATTAGTCTTTATATAGTATAAACCTTTGCAAAGGATTTGTCAATTGCGGTGTCGGTCTATTCGGAGAGCAGAATTTAAAAGTTCTCGGTAGAGGCTTTTATAAAAGGCAGGACCGAAACATTTTAGTTTATTCCACAAAATAAAACCCGGGGAACCCGTTTCGGGTTCCCCGGGGGAAATCAGTACATTCCGCCCATTCCGGCAGCTCCGGGATTCGGAGCCGGAGGATTATCCTCCTTCTTGTTGCCGACAAGGCTCTCGGTGGTGAGAACCATTGCGGCGGCCGAAGCGGCGTTCTGGAGCGCGGATCTTGTGACCTTTGTCGGGTCGACGATTCCGCGGGCGATCATGTCGGTATATTCCTCTTTATAGGCGTCGAAGCCGTAGCCGGTTCTGCGGGCTCTCTTGATCTTGTCGATGATGACCGATCCGTCGAGGCCGGCGTTCGCGGCAATCTGTCTGATCGGCTCTTCGAGGGCCTTCAGGACGATTCTCGCGCCGGTCTTCTCGTCGCCTTCGAGTGTCGGAATGATCTTCTCAACGGCGGGAGCTGCATTGATGAGGGCCGTTCCGCCGCCGGCGACGATTCCCTCCTCGACAGCCGCCTTGGTGGCTGCGAGAGCGTCCTCGACGCGGAGCTTCTTCTCCTTCATCTCGGCCTCGGTAGCTGCGCCGACTCTGAGAACGGCGACGCCGCCCGCGAGCTTTGCAAGTCTTTCCTGAAGCTTCTCTCTGTCATAATCGGAGGTAGTGTTCTCGATCTCGTTGCGGATCTGAGCGACTCTCGCCTTGATCTCCTCGGGATCTCCCGCGCCGTCGACGATAATGGTGTTCTCCTTCGAGACGACGACCTGTCTTGCGCGGCCGAGGTCGTTGACGGTGGTGTCCTTGAGCTCATATCCGAGCTCCTCCGAGATAACGTCGGTTCCGGTAAGGGTCGCGATGTCGCGGAGCATTTCCTTTCTTCTGTCGCCGAAGCCCGGAGCCTTGACCGCAACGCAGGTGAAGGTGCCTCTGAGCTTGTTGATAAGGATAGTCGAAAGAGCCTCGCCCTCGAGATCCTCAGCGATTATCAGAAGCTTCTTGCCGCTCTTGACGATCTCTTCGAGAAGCGGGAGAATGTCCTGAATAGAGCTGATCTTCTTGTCGGTGATGAGAATATATGCGTCGTCGAGAACCGCTTCCATCTTGTCGGTGTCGGTGACCATGTAAGGAGTGATATATCCGCGGTCAAACTGCATTCCTTCGACGACCTCGCTGTAAGTCTCGGCGGTCTTTGATTCCTCGATGGTGATTACGCCGTCTGATGTGACCTTCGCCATCGCCTCGGCGATCAGCTTGCCGACGCTCTCGTCGCCGGAGGAAACGGTTGCAACCCGCTCGATGTCGTCGCTGCCCGAAACGGCCTTAGAGTTCGCGAGAACCGCCGCAACAGCCGCGTCGACAGCCTTCTGGATGCCCTTTTTAAGGATCATCGGGTTTGCGCCCGCAGCGATATTCTTCATTCCCTCGCGGACAAGAGCCTGAGCGAGAAGGGTCGCGGTGGTGGTGCCGTCGCCGGCAGCGTCGTTGGTCTTTGTCGCGACTTCGCGGATAAGCTGCGCGCCCATGTTCTCAAAGGTGTCCTCGAGCTCGATCTCCTTGGCGATGGTAACGCCGTCGTTGGTGATCAGCGGAAGACCGTAGGTGCGGTCCAAAACGACATTTCTGCCCTTCGGGCCGAGGGTGATTTTAACGGTGTCGGCGAGCTTGTCGATTCCCGCTTGGAGAGCCTTTCTGGCTTCCTCTCCATAAATAATTTCCTTTGCCATAAAATCAGTTTCCTTTCGTTAAATTTAAATGTTTACTCGGCGATCGCGAGGATATCGCCCATATTGACGATAATCAGCTCTTCGCCGTCGATCTTGACTTCGGTGCCGGAATATTTTGAAAGCAAAACCTTGTCGCCCGGCTTTACCTTCATCGCAACGGGCTCCTTGCCGTCATGTGAATTTCCGTCGCCGACAGCGATAACTTCGGCGAGCTGGGGCTTTTCCTTCGCGGAGCCGGTCAGAATGATTCCGCTCTTTGTCGTCTCCTCGGCCTCGACCATCTTGACGATGACGCGGTCAAAAATCGGTTTTAATGTCATATAAATCCTCCTAAAATATTATTTACAGACTGGTGTTAGCAATCTCTTATCCAGAGTGCTAATTCTATTATACCGACATTTTTAAAAAAATCAAGCGGTTAGTGTCGCGCAAATTCAATTTTTGCAGATTTTGTTGAAATAATACATTTTAGCCTGCCGATATATACATCAATTTATACAAAAAGACCAATTTTATTAAGGAACAGTGAACGCTTGGACGCAATTTAACACTTTATTAACCTTTTTGCAACAAAATTATAAAAAACTCTTGCATTACAGCGCCGTTTGTTTTATAATATAGTTACAACAGATTATTTCAGGAGGAAAGCAAAATGCAGACTGTTAAGGTTTTGATTATCGACGCTGACTCCGGCTCGACTGAGCTGCTGCGGCTCTGTCTTGAAAAGGAAGGCTATTCGGTCGTGATCGCCTCGGACGGCGAAGAAGGCCTCGCGAAGTTTTCATCGGTTAAGCCCGACATCGTGCTTCTCGACGCGGTTCTCCCCGCGGTCGACGGCTGGCAGGTCTGCCGCGAAATAAGAAAGAAATCCTCCGTTCCGCTGATATATGTCACCTCAAAATCCGAAGTGTTCGACAGAGTCCTCGGGCTCGAGCTCGGCGCCGACGACTATATCGTCAAGCCGTTCGACGGCAAGGAGGTAATCGCCAGAATAAAGGCTGTCTGCCGCCGGATCGGCCTCTCGAAGCAGGAAGACGAGGTCCGCGAGGTCCATTATGACGGTCTCGACATCGACATGGCAAGATATGAGCTGAAGGTCCGCGGAAAGGTGCTCGACACTCCGCCGAAGGAGCTGGAGCTTCTGTTCCACCTCGCTAGCCACCCCAACACCGTTTTCAACCGCGATCAGCTTCTCGACGAGGTCTGGGGGTTTGAATATTACGGCGGCTCGCGGACCATCGACGTACACATCAAAAGGCTCCGGGATAAGCTCGACGGCGTTTCAAAGCAGTGGTCGCTCGAAACGGTGTGGAGCGTCGGATATAAATTTGAGCTTTCGGACAACGCCAGAACGGAGGACTGACTATGTTTGATTTCTTTGACGAAGATTTCCCGCTTTCCAAAAAGCAGGAGGAAGAATACAAAAAGCGCCTTGAAGCCGAAAAGGCAGAGCAGGAACAGAACAGCGAGCCCGATTCGGCCGCTCCGGAAGCCGAAACCCCTGTGCCGCCGGCAGTTGTCAGCGACGATATCGTTATCGAGCCGATAACCGGAATCGAGACGGTTTATCCCGACGACGATGACGACGGATATGACGGCGAGCCCGAGGACAGCAAGCCTGCGGAACCCGCTCATGAGCCTGAGCCGGAGCCGAAGCCTATACCCGAGCCTGAATCAACAGAAACCGAGCCGGAGCCTATGCCTGAACTTGAGCTCACGCCTGAGCCGGAGGCAGAATCTGCACCCATGCCGGAAGTTGAGACAACTCCTGAGTCCGAAGCCGAGCCTGAGCCCGAACCCGCGCCCGAGCCTGTTCCGGAAGAACCGGAAGCCGCCCCTGAGACCGTTCCCGAGAAGCAGGAGGAAACCGCCGACGTCAATGACGGCGAGCAGCCCTCCGCCGAGCCGGATATAGCGCCGGAGGTCGGGGACATCGGCCGCAGGATCGCCTCTCTCGACGAGATCGAGGCGCATCTGCACGAAGAGCTTCGCAGCCTCGGCGAAAAGCTTGACAGCATGGAAAAGGTAGTCGACGGAATGGACGACGCCGAGATCGCGGACGGCTTCGACTATGAATATGACGAGCGCTATTTCGCGGAGGAGGAGACCCCGGCCTACCGCCACCCCGAGCTCTACGGAAAGAGCGGGCAGACGGTCAAGAACCCGCCTGTCGCTGTCAAAAAAAAGCAGTCGAAGGACATTACCGTCAACACCGGAACGCTTATCAAGGCCGGAGCGATGATCGCGGCGGCCGCCCTTGCGGTGTCCTTGCTCGGAAAAAGGGACAAAAAGAAGTAATTGAGGTTTATTGAAAGGATAAGTTATGGATTTTGACAATGAAAACAACAGGCTGTTTCCCGAAACGCCCGAGCCCGGGCCGGTTCCGGAGCCCGAAGCGCCCGAGACCGGTGAGGAACAGAGCGAGCCGGAGGTAACCGCTACCGAGAGCGAGATCCGCGCGGCGGTCAATTCGGCGGTCGAGGAGATTCAGGAGCTCGCGAGCGCCGAGGCGGAACAGTGGGACTATCTCCCAAAGCCGCCTAAAAAGCTCAGAAAGCGCGGACATTACTTCGCTCAGGTCTTCTTCTCGTTTCTGATCGTATATGTGATTCTGTTCGCGGTCAGCGCAAGGCTTGTCTTCGGAAAGGGCTGGCTCAGGAATATGATCAGCGGCACCGAGCCGGGAGCTCATTTCACCCTGCCGGTTGCCGATGTCCCCGAGCTCGACGGCCGCTTTTATCAGGAAGACGGCAGATTCACCGTTGAAGGAGTTTACGAGGCCGTATCGCCCTCGATAGTCACTATCGAGTCATATAACGACGACTCCGCCTTTGCGCCCTACGGCCAGGGGAGCGGAATAATAATGACCGAGGACGGCTATATCATCACCAACGCCCACGTTATCGAGGAAGCGACGCTGATGTTAAAGGTCAGAACCCGCGACGGCGACGAATTTAACGCGACGGTTGTCGGAAGCGACGTAAAGACCGACATTGCGGTAATAAAAATCGACGCAAACGGCTTGCAGCCCGCCCAGTTCGGCAACTCCGACCAGGTTCTCCCCGGAGAGCAGGTAGTCGCGATCGGTTCTCCCGCAGGGCTTGAAAGCAGCGTTACGACCGGAATCGTCTCCGGAGTCGACAGAATGATAAAGGTCGAGGCGACAAACCTCAGTATGTCCTGCATTCAGATCGACGCGGCGATCAACCCCGGAAACTCGGGCGGCGCGCTCCTTAATATGTGGGGCCAGGTGGTCGGAATCACCTCGTCGAAGCTCGACGCGCTCGAATATGACAACATCGGCTTCGCAATTGAGATGTCAGCCGCCCGGCCGATAATCGAGCAGCTTATCGAGAACGGCAGAATACTCGGCAGGACAAAGATCGGCATCTCGTTCTATGAGATCTCCGACGCCAACGCCGAATTTTACGGCACACCGGCCGGCCTCGAGATCGCCGACATTTCGCCCGACTGCGACATCGCTAACACCGAGCTCGAGATCGGAGACTATATCACCGAGATGAACGGAGTTCCGGTGCGCTCGGCAGACGATGTCTATGAGATCATCTTCGCGCTCAAGCCCGGCGACGAGATCACCGCAAAGGTAGTCAGAGTGCTGCCGGTAAAGGGGAACGACGACCCCGCGGAGCTTAAGACGCGGGAGTTTGAGATCGTCTTCAAGCTGATGCCTGATGACTCTGAATTTGTCGAAACGGTCGACGACCCCGAGCCGGAGGAAGGCGACAGCGTCACAGTCCCGGAGGAGTCGGAGGAATAACGAAGCTAAAAATTCCGGTCAGTTTTCGCTGGCCGGATTTTTTCGGACAAATTTGAAACCGAAAACGCTTTTTTGACACTATATGGTCGAAAGGAAGCGATGACATGAAATTATACAGCACAGTCACGGTGCGCATAAACGAATGCTGCGGCGATTATCTCAAAAGCTATCTGTTTAACGGGGAGCAGCGCCCCGAACCGGGGCAATACGCTCCTGCAAAGGCGCAGGCAGTCCCCGCAAAGGAGAAGCTCAGCGGAGGATTCCCCGCAAAATTCTTCGGAACGCGCACTCTCCGCCCCGCTTTCGGGTTCCGGAAAAATTTTTAAAATTTTTTGAAACCGAAATCGGATTTTTGACACTATATGGGTGAAAGGGGGCAGAAGCATGAATACCGCAGACATTCTGATCCACGAATACAGCCGCGACTATCTCGAAAGACTGTTTTATTTCAGCCTGAAAAAGACAGGAAGCCAGCATGAGGCCGAAGACCTCTGCTCCGACATCTCGGTTCAGATAATCGCGGCGCTGAGAAAGGGCGTTGTCCCGCAGAACTTTCCGGCATGGGTTTTTAGGATAGCTAAAAACCGCTACCGCCTTTGGGCGATCGGCAAGCGGCGCGGAAACGAGCTTTTCGACAGCGAAGCCGAGACCGAGGAGATACCCGACGATACGATCGGCGTCGAGGAAAACCTTATTCTCGGTGAGGATTTAAAGGCGCTCAGGCGCGAGCTGGCTTTTATCACAGCCGATTACCGCAATCTGCTCGTCGCCTATTACATCGAGGACAGAAGCGTCGGCGAGGTTTCAAAACTGCTAGGCGTCCCCGAAGGCACGGTAAAGACAAAGCTTTTCCGTGCAAGAAAAAAACTGAAAGAAGGAATAAATATGGCAAGAGAATTCGGACCAAAGAGCTATAAACCCGAAGACGTAGGCTTCGTCGCTAACGGAAATCAGCCGTCGGGTCTGCCGTGGTCGGCAGTTCAGACAATGTTCGCAAAGAACATTCTTTTAGAGGCTTCGGACAACCCCTCGACTATCGAGGATCTTTCGATGGCGCTCGGCGTTGCCGCGCCCTATATGGAGGAGCAGGTGGACAGTCTTGTCAAAGCGACTCTCCTCAAAAATATCGGCGGCAAATATGTCACCAACTTCCCGATCGTCTCCAAAGAGACTCAGGACAAGGCCTATAACATCAAGGTTGAGGCTTCGCCGAAGCGCGCGGAGCTGATCGACAGGATCGCGAGCGACCTCATTCCCGAGATACGCAAAAGATTTGTCCGCTCCGACAGGATAACCGACGACGGAATCAAGTGGTGGGCGGTCTGCGAATGCTCGAATGCTGCGGAAATGACGATAGACCCCTATAATTCCGACGAAGTTCCCGCCCGTGAAAACGGCGAGCGCTGGTCATTCACCGGCTTTGAGCGAACCGAACTCCAGACTCCGTTTGTGAGCAACAACGGCTTCGGCTTCAATCACGGCAGCGGACTCAGCGCCTTTGTCCCTCATGAATACAATGTCGCGGGATATTGGATCGACCTCGGGCTTCACAGAGCGGCAATAACCACTGTGATCGGGCTTATCAGAAACGGCAGGACTTATGACAGCCTCTCCGAGGCAGAAAAGAAGTTTGTCGACGAGCTGAAAATGCTGGTTCATGTCGGCGAAGACGGCAGGCTGATCCCCGATGTTCTCTGGATAGAGAGCGACAACGGCGACGAAATATGCTTCGAGCTGTTCAGGTCGCACCCGCTCTTTAAGGAGATTATAAAGCTCGACAAAGAGCTTTATAATAAGATTTTGAAGATTGTCCGCGCCGACAGCAACTCGCTTGTCAAGGAGCAGCTTTACGGTGTCACCGGTACAATGTGCCACATGCGCGGAATGACGGTCCGCGAAGAGGTCAACGCCGGGCGGCTTAAGCTCCCCGAAGACCCCTTTAACTCGGTCTGCACTCTGGCGTTCTATTGCAACACCAATGACTGATTACGATTCGAGAAGCGCAAGACATCTGCCCCGCTCTCCGTTCTGGGAGGCGGGGCGGTTTTGGTGTATTCAAAGCGGACACACCAAGAAAACAGAAATGAGAAGTCAGATATCAGATTTTCAAGGTGTCACCTTCGGTGACAAATCTAAATATTGAGAATAATCTGCGCGAAATAAGAACACACCTTTGGCGCACGGCAAAAGCATTTACTTATAATTATACATTCTTGAATGTATAAACTGCAATTAGCAGAAATGAATATTGCCAAAAAGCAAGCTTTTGGGAAATTTTTGTGTAGTAATCTCGCCAATCCATGACACTTTATGGCAATATTGCAGTAAAAAAGTAAATGCTGTTGCTGTGATTGACCCGATTTTTTTTATTCCCTACGCAACCGATTTGTGATAAAATTGAATCATATAGGTGAGACGGAAAGGAGGAGAGCGGGTTGAACGACGAGGAAATAACAAAGCTGTTTTTATCGCGAAACGAGTCGGCGATCGGGGCCGTTTCGGATAAATACGGCGAGCTGCTTAAAAGAGTGGCGAAAAAGATTATCCGCAGCGAAACGGAGGCCGAGGAATGCTTTAACGACACGCTGCTTCGGCTTTGGCAGAGCATTCCGCCCGCGGTGCCGAATAATCTGAGAGCATATTCCTGCCAGATAATCCGCAATCTCGCGCTCCGGCGTCTCAAATATAATCTTGCCGAAAAACGCAGCGTCAATTCGGAGCTGCCGCTTGATGAGCTCGAAGCGGTCGCCGCCGACCCCGCTGCCGAAGAAAAGCTGAAAAGCGTCGATTTTTCGCTCCTGCTCGACAGCTTTTTGAGGAGCCTGAGCCAGGAATCAAGAGTTGTGTTTATGAAGCGCTATTTCTTTATGGATTCGGTTCAGGAGATCTCGCGAGACCTGAATATCTCGGAGAGCAAGGTCAAATCGCTGCTTTGGCGGGCAAGAAACAAGCTAAGAGACAGCATCTGCAAGGAAGACATCTACATAACGGAGGAATTGCAAGATGAGTGACTACCGTTTATCAGAGGAACTCGGCAGAGTGGATACTGCCTTTATTGAAGAAGTGTTTGAATATAGCGAAGCAAGAAGTGAAAGGAGACATATTATGTCCAAAAAGTTTATATTGAGAATTGCCGCAGCGGCAGCCTGCGCGGCAATAGTTATCGGCGCGGGGGCGGCGGCGCTTTGGCCCCGAAACGGTGAAAATTCGGTTCCGGTTTTGCCCGATGCCCCCGACGCCGCCGATCAGCCCGTAGTCTCGGGTCAGGCGGAGGTCACCGACGCCGCCCGGCAGCCCGAGGTCACAAAGCAGACTGAGGTCGCCGACGTTGTCGAGGTCGAGCCGTCATATAATGACCGTATCGCGAACGGCGAGACTGTCACCGTCGAGACCTATATCGGCAAGAGGATCGAGCATCAGGATATGGCGTTTACCCTTAAAGACATTACGGTTTCACCCACCTTCCCCGAGGGGATAACTAAGGATGATATTTACTTCTTCACCGGGCCGGTTACGGCATATACCGACGACGGCACCGACGGCCTAAGTTACAGCGAAAGGTTTTACGATTACAGCGAATATGCGGCGGAACACGGCTTGCCGCCTATTGAGACAGAGGAAGCCTATATATCCGGAGCATGGACTCGAAGGGAGCTGATGGTTCGCGACGTAATCGACGACAACGGGCTTTATCAGGGGCCGATGGACGTTCCCGACGAGGCTTATAAATGGGTGTTTTTAGAGATTGAAATCGAAAACCTGACCGAGGCGGAAAAGCTCGAATATTTCGGCGATATGGAGCTGTGCTACGGCGACTGTATTACCGTCCCGACCTATAATCAGTACGACACAGAAGGCAACGTGATACATACCGAGCCTGAGTATTCCGAATACACAGTGCGGTCATCGGTGAGCTATATGAGCGAACACATCGACGAAGATAATTATGCGGATTTACATGACCCGTTCCATAATATCAGCTTCGCCCCCGGCGAGAAAAAGAGCCTGATCCTCGGCTACTGTGTCAGCGACCACTTTATCTACGGCGATTTGGTTTTGCAGCTCCACAATTCTCAGCCGATTTTTTATCAGAGCGAATATGTCTATCTCCCGCTCAAATGAGCGCGCCAAAAAATCCGCCCAAAAGGGCGGATTTTTTTATTTTTCGCGCAACTCTTTTGCCGAAAAACTCTACTTGTTAAGTGAAGGACGATTGAAAGGGGAATCGGGTTGGAAGACGAAAGAATAATCGGGCTCTTTTTTGCGCGCGATGAGCTCGCAATCTCGGCAGCCGAAGAAAAATACGGCCGGCTTCTTTTGAATATTTCAAAGAGGATCTTAGGCTCGTCCGGCGACGCCGAGGAATGTCTTAACGACGCTCTTCTCGGTCTCTGGCGCTCGATACCCCCTGAAAATCCCCTCGATCTTCGGGCTTATGCCTGCAAGATTATCCGCAATCTGTCGTTTGACCGCCTGAAGCGGAGCTTTGCCAAAAAACGGCTTGCTCCCGAGGTACCGCTTGATGAGCTCGAAGCGGTTCTCGAGGATATCGCCGCCGGCGGTGATTTCGACAAAGTAGACTTTTCGGTTCTTTTGGACAGCTTTCTGAGAGAGCTGCGTCCTGAATCAAGGGTGGTTTTTTTGAAACGCTATTTCTTTTTTGACTCGGAGCCCGAAATCGCCGCAGACCTCGGGATCTCGCTGTCAAAGGTCAAATCGCTTCTTTACCGCGCAAGACTTAAATTTAAGGAAAAGGTGCTCAAGGAGGGCGCAGATCAATGAAAAATTATCGCTATTTAGAAGAAATCGGAAAGGTCGACGAGGCTTTTTTGAAGGAAGTTTTTGCCTTTAACGAATCGGCAGAAACAAAAAGGAGACAAAAAATGAATAAAACAATTATTATGAAGCTGACTGCTGTTGCCGCCTGCGCGGCGCTGGCCGTCGGAGTCGGAGCTCTCGCCCTTTCGGGCAGACAGGGCAAAATAACCTCGCTGCCCGAAGCTCAGGAGGACAGCGCTTTTACTCCCGAAATCTCGGAACCCGCAGATGTCGCTGAGTCGGAGCCCGCAGACGTTGTTGAAATTGAACCCGCAGATGTCGTCGAGATCGAGCCGTCATATAACGAGCGCATCGCGAACGGCGAGACGGTCACAGTCGAGACCTATATCGGCAAAAGAATCGAACACCAGGGCTTTGCCTATACTCTTCGTGACATCACCGTTTCACCGACCTTCCCCGAGGGGATTACAAAGGCTGACATCGCCGCAACTCCGGCAGTAATAGCTTATACCGACAGCGATTCCGAAGACAATATGCTCGGCTTTGACGAAAAGGTTTATGATTACAGCGAATACGCCGCCGAGCACGGTCTGCCGCCGATCGAGCTTGAAGAGAACTACGGCAGCGAATACCCCTGGCAGTATCATTCGAGAGCGCTCGACGTCATCGACGTCGTCGACGAAAACGGACTCTATCAGGGTCCGATGGACGTTCCCGACGGGGCGTATAAATGGATATTCCTGGAGGTCGAGATCGAGAACCTCTCCGACGAAGAGCAGCGAGAATACATGGCCGATATGGAGCTGAACGGCGGCCGGTGGATCGAAAACCCGGTCAGCCTCGCGATCACTCCCGAGGGCGAGGAAATCAGAACCGCCCACCCCTCTTTCTACGCATACAGCGAAAATATCTGCTATATGAGCGAGCACACCGGCGAGGAGCTTTATGACGGGCAGGCCGAGGGAAAGAAGTTCCACAACCTGGTCTTTGCCCCGCGCGAGACTAAGACCCTTGTTCTCGGCTACTGCGTCAGCGACCACTTTGTCTACGGTGACCTGTTCCTGAATCTTCACAACACCGAAATGACCTATACCGACAGTTTCGTTTACCTGCCGTTAAAATAATAAATAATCCCCTGAATGACATTTCGACAGCTTTTGTACTTTCATTTTCAAATCAAATCCGCCTCAAAAAAATGAGGCGGATTTTTTATATTTAAAATGCAACGATTTGAGCCGAAAACCGTACTTAGTAAGTGAGGACAGAGAGGGGGGCGGCCGGATTGAAGGACGAAGAGATAATCAGAATGTATTTTTCGCGCGACGAGCGGGCTATAAAGGCCACCGATGAAAAATACGGTTCGCTTTTAATGCGGCTTTCCGAAAAGATTCTCGGCGGGCGGACCGACGCCGAGGAATGTCTGAACGACGCCTATTTCGGAATCTGGAAATCAATTCCGCCGGAACGCCCCGAAAGCCTTCGGGCATATTGCTGCAAGGTCGTCAGAAATCTGTCCTTTAAACGGCTGGGCTATAATCTCGCGGAAAAGCGTTCGCCTCATTCAGAGGTGTCGCTCGAGGAGCTCGAAGCTTCGCTCTCCTGCGGCGAAAATTTCAGCGACTTTGAGAATGTCGACTTCTCAATAGCCGTGAACGAATTTCTGAGAGACTTAAAGCCCGAGATGCGCGCAGCGTTTTTAAAGCGCTATTATCTGATGGACAGCGTTCCCGAGATCGCAGCCGACCTCGGAATGTCTGAAAGCAAGGTCAAGTCGCTGCTTCTGCGCGCGAGAAAGAGATTCATTGGCTATTTGAATGCAAAGGGGGATATATGATGAAATTTCCGTTTTTAGATGCGTTGAATAATGCCGATGAGAGTTTTATTGAAGAAGTGTTTGAATATGAGGAATCGCTTAAAAGAAGGAGGAGATATACAGTGAAAAATATTATCGGAATAACTGCGGCCGCGGCCTGCGCCGCGCTGATTTTCGGCGCGGGGATATTCGCCTTCGGCCGCCGGGGGCTTGAGTCAAAGCCTGACGCCGGCGTCCCCGCCCCGATCGCTCCCGCGCCGGAGATAACTGCGCCGGAGACGACCGCGCCCGCCGACGTCGTCGAGGTCGAGCCGTCATATAACGACCGAATAGCGAACGGCGAGACCGTCACAGTTGAGACCTATATCGGCAAGAGGATCGAGTATCAGGATCTGGCGTTTACCCTTAAAGACATCACAATATCGCCGACCTTCCCAGAGGGGATAACTAAGGATGACATTTCCTTCACCCCGATTGTTACGGCATATACAGACGACGATTCGGAAGATAACATACTCGGTTTTGTCGGTAAATCTTACGATTACGGCGAATATGCCGCCGAGCACGGACTGCCGCCGATCGAAAGCGAGGAGGACTACGGATGGTACACAGTGCGCAAGCTTGCGGTCAGCGACGTGATCGACGACAGCGGGCTTTATCAGGGGCCGATGGACGTTCCCGACGAGGCTTATAAATGGGTGTTTTTAGAGCTTGAAATCGAAAACCTGACCGACGGGGAACTACTCGAATATATGGCCGACATGGAGCTTTGCGGCGGAGAATATGTCGTTCACCCGACGGCCGCAGCCGCTATGGTCGACGGTGAGCCGGTTTGGGGAGAGGCACCCTATTCATTCTATGCCTATTCGACCGAGGTCAGCTATATGAGCGAGCACACCGGCGAGGAGCTTTATGACGGGCAGGCCGAGGGAAAGAAGTTCCACAACCTGGTCTTTGCCCCGCGCGAGACTAAGACCCTTGTTCTCGGCTACTGCGTCAGCGACCACTTTGTCTACGGTGACCTGTTCCTGAATCTTCACAACTCTGAGTTCACTTATATGGACGACTTCGTCTATCTCCCTCTGAAATAAAACCGAATAACCCGACTTTTGGCGAAAGCCCGCTAATGGGCTTTCGCCAAAATTTTTATTGCGGCGAATCGTTTTTGTGATAAAATGGGATTATATAGTTGAGAACGCAAAGAGGTGATCCCTTTGGAGGACAGAGAAATACTCAGGCTTTTTTGGCAGAGAAGCGAAAGCGCGCTCGCTGAGGTGCAGAAAAAGTACGGCAGAATGCTCAGAAAAATCGCCGCGAAGATTGCCGGCAGCGAAACCGCGGCGGAGGAGTGTCTGAACGATACGCTGATGATACTCTGGCAGAACATTCCGCCTGCGCGCCCCGAGAATATTCAGGCTTATTCCTGCAAGGTGATAAGAAATCTCGCCTTTAAGCGTCTCACATACGACCTTGCGCAAAAGCGCAGCATAAACGCCTCGGTGCCTCTCGAGGAGCTCGAATCGGCCGTTGCCGACGCCGGCGCGGAATATGATCTTCAAAGGCAGGAAGTGCTTTTAATAATTGAAGATCTTCTTAACGGGCTTAGCCGCGAAGCAAGGACAGTGTTTTTAAAGCGCTATTACTTTATGGACACGGTGCCGGAAATTTCCCGCGATCTCGGGATCTCCGAGGCGAAGATCAAGTCGATTCTCGTCAGGTCGAGGAAAAAGCTGGCGGAGAAAATAAAGCTGAAAGGAGAAGCTTTATGAAAAAATACATCTTTTCCGAAGAACTCGGGAATATCGGCGAAAACTACATCGAAGAAGTGCTTTTATATCAGGAAAGGAGACACAAAATGAAATCTGTTTTAATGAATGTCGCGGCGATAGCGGCCTGTCTCGCTCTTGTTATCGGCGTCGGAGCGGCGGCTCTTGCCCGCGGTGGCTCGGAGCTCAACACCGTTGCAACTTCGGACCAAACTCTCGCGGCCGAGATATCCTCGCTGACTAAGGAGATGGATATCGAAACCGTCGAGGTCGAAAAGTCCTATAACGAGAGGATTGCGGACGGCGAGGACGTCAGCATCGAGACCTATGTCGGAATACCATATCGAATCAGCTCCGAAAAATATTCGGTGGTCGGCGACTTCACCTATACTCTTCAGAGCGTCAGCATCAGCGACCGCCTGCCGGAGGGAATCACAAAGGACGACCTTGACGTCAGCATCGGCCCGGTCAGGGAATACAGCGAAGACGGCGTGAAAGCATACAGCACCGAGGACGGCAAAAGCGCTCTTGACATCAGCGAATTTTTGGACGAAAACGGCGTTTACACCGGCCCCGGCAACGGCTATAAATGGGTCTTCCTAACGCTTGATATGACCAACAATTCCGACCAGGAGGTTATCAAGTTCATCAACACGTTAAGGCTTGTCGGCGGCGAATGCAACACCTACAGTCTCAGCCTGCCCGGCATAAACGGCGACGCGGTCGACGCCGATTTCAAGGAATACGAATATTTCCAGGAACTTTGCTATCACAATGCAAGATACTTCGATTATGACAGCTGTTATGAAATGACCTTCGCGAATGTCAGCGACGAAAGGCGTGCCGAGATCGAGAAAAAGGCGATTGAAAGCTACGGCAGCGTTGAGAATTACCTCCGCGAGAAGTTCGCCGGCATGACCCACTTCGATGCTGGCGAGACAAAGACCGTCACCGTCGGCTTCCCGGTCAGCACCTATTTCGTCTACGGCGACCTGTTTTTGGAGCTCAACCCGAGCGGCGTGCTGAACCCAGAAGTGATCGAATATATTCCGCTCAAATAATCCGAATCGAAGCTCAAAAAACTCTCAAACATACAAAAATCCGCTTTAAAAGAGCGGATTTTTGTATTTGACAACTCGGCGGAAATGTACTATACTCAGTGTGTCACTTATTTATAACAAAGGGCGCTTTTGCCGCTCGGGCAAAGCTCCCTTATCCTAACATACCGGAGGAGAAGTATGGCAAACATCATTCTTGAGACGTTCGGCAGCGCAGTCTTTAACGACCGCGTGATGCGCGAGCGCCTTCCCGTCGACGCCTATGAGGCGCTGAAAAAAACAATGGAGACCGGCCGGCCGCTTGATTCCGGCGTCGCGAATAAGGTCGCGGCGGCGATGCGCGACTGGGCTCTAGAGCAGGGCGCGACCCATTTCACCCACTGGTTCCAGCCGCTGACAGGAATCACCGCCGAAAAGCACGACAGCTTTCTCTCGGGCAGCCGCGGCGGCTCGCCGATAATGGAGTTCAAGGGCAAGGAGCTTATCAAGGGCGAGACCGACGGCTCTAGCTTTCCGTCCGGCGGTCTGAGAGCGACCTTTGAGGCCAGAGGCTACACCGCCTGGGACCCGACCTCTTACGCTTTCATTAAGGAGAACACGCTCTGCATTCCGACAGCGTTCTGCTCATACAGCGGCGACGCCCTCGACACCAAGACTCCGCTTCTCAGGTCGATGGAAGCGCTAAACCGCTCCGCCTCGCGGGTTCTGAAGCTCTTCGGAGTCGAGACAAAGGGTATAATCTCGACCTGCGGCCCCGAGCAGGAATATTTCCTTATAGACCGCGATATGTATGCCCGCCGGAAGGACCTTATCTATACCGGCAGGACCCTTTACGGTGCGAAGCCCCCGAAGGGTCAGGAGCTCGACGACCACTACTACGGAATGATACGCAGCCGAGTTCAGGAATTTATGCGCGATCTCGACAGGGAGCTCTGGCGCGTCGGGGTAATGGTCAAGACAGAGCACAACGAGGTCGCCCCCGCCCAGCACGAGCTCGCTCCGATATATAACACCGCCAACATCGCCTCGGACCACAACCAGCTGACAATGGAGCTGCTCCGAAAGGTCGCTCACAAACACGGCTTCAAGGCGCTTTTGCATGAAAAGCCGTTCGAGGGAATCAACGGCTCCGGCAAGCACGACAACTGGTCGATCTCGACCGCAGAGGGCGCAAACCTCTTTGAGCCGGGAAGCACCCCGCGCGAAAACGCGCAGTTCCTGCTCCTTCTCTGCGCCGTCATCAAGGGTGTGAACGAATATCAGGATCTTCTGAGAATATCGGTCGCCTCTGCCGGAAACGACCACCGCCTCGGCGCAAACGAGGCTCCTCCGGCGATAATCTCGATGTTCTTGGGCGACGAGCTGACCGCGATCCTCGATTCGATAGTCGAGGGGAGCGAATATGAGGGCAAAAAGCGGCTCGATATTGAGATCGGCGTCGATGTTCTGCCTCACTTCCCGCGGGACACCACCGACCGCAACCGCACCTCGCCCTTTGCATTCACCGGCAACAAGTTTGAATTCCGCTCGCCGGGTTCGAGCGCCTCGATAGCGATTCCGACGACAATGCTGAATACCATTCTCGCCGACGAGCTCGACAGATTCTACAATGAGCTGAGCGGCGCCGAAAACTTCAACGAAGCTCTCGACGAGCTTATCCGCCGGACAATAACCGAGAACCGCGCGATCCTCTTCAACGGCGACGGTTACAGCGAGGAATGGGTCAAAGAGGCCGAGCGCCGCGGGCTTCATAATCTCAGAACCACTCCCGACGCTCTCCCGCACCTCTTAGACCCCGAAAACGTCGCTCTCTTTGAGCGTCAGGGCGTCTTTTCGAGAACCGAGCTGGAGTCGAGATATCATATCTACCTCGAAAATTACTGCAAGATGATACATATTGAAGCGCTGACGATGATCGAAATGGCTAAAAAAGACATTCTGCCGGCCGTTTCGACCTATGTCCGAAAGATGTCGGAGGTCGTCTCCTGCGCGAGAAGCATCGCTGACGTCGAGTGCGGCTTCGAGGTCGACATGATAAAGCGCCTGACTTCGCTTTCGACCGATATGTATAAAAAGATGCAGAACCTCGAACAGCTCAGCGAAAGCTGCGGCGGCATCGAGCAGAGGGACGCCGACCGTTTCCGCGACGTGATCATTCCCGCGATGTCTGAGCTCAGGGCGGTCGCTGACGAGATCGAGACCCTTGTCGGCGAAAAATACTGGCCTTATCCGACCTACGGCAGAATGCTGTTCGCGGTCGAATAAATTATTAGCTAAAGTATCATAGTAATTAAAATAAAATTCGGGGATTCATTCCCCGAATTTTATACCTATACGGCCGGAGCGGCGAGCGAAGGCCGTGCAGGAAAGGTTTACGGGGAACCCGTTCGGGGTTCCCCGTCAGAGGCGAAAGCCTCATGCCCGGAGCGGTGAGCGGAGGCCGTGCAAGGAGAGGTTTACGGGGAACCCGTTCGGGGTTCCCCGTTAAAAAAGCTGCCCGCCATCAAAGGCAGGCAGCTTTTGGCAGAGTGGTGGGGATCAAGCTTTTTCACAGCTCTCTGCAATATAGCCCTTGACCTCCTTCGGGTCGATGCCAAGGACAAAACCGAATTCGTTATAGAGCATATCCTCCGCGATCTTAAAGAACTTCATATCGACGGCGGGAATGTTTCGCTTTGAAGAGGCGAGGGCTCTCTGCTTCTCGAAGACATATTTAATCACGCTGATCAGCTTGCTGCACTCATAGGTGCGCACAAGGTCGCGGTAAAAGATATTGGCGAGCTTTGCGTCCTTCGGGACGTCGAGATCGCAGTCGATGTCCTTGATCCCGCCGATAAGCTCCTCGGCCTGATTGCGCGAAATGACCGGCCGCATGATAATTGTCGAATCGACCGGAGTATAGATCTTCCCGTGGCGGTAAACCGGAGAAAGAGTGTAGTAGTGTTTATTTTTGTCCAACCCTGCGATGTCAGGATGCCCGATGCTTTCAACCTTGCATACGCCCTCACTGCCGTACACAACATATTCATTCACACTAAACATAAATACCTCGTAACACACCCGCCAACCCGGCGGCTTGAATCTGTTAAAATACCATCATGATTATATCATAATCAGATAAAAAAATCCAGTCTTTTCGCTTGAAAATTGAAAAAATTGGCTGAGTTCACAATTATACTTACATTTTTATTGTTCACCATGCACTATTTTCAACATAATATTTTCAGCACTTTAACGAGACAAACGCCGAAACAAAACAGATTTCCTCTCAATTTGACTGATTATAATATCAAATTTGCGGTCATGAAAAGTTAATTCCGGGGGGGAAAGGATACGGTTGAAAGGCGGAGGGAGAGTCTATTCCGCGCAGCATATTCACGATATTCAGGTTTGCCGCCGTAGGCGACGCCTTGTAATTCTGACATCTGTCTTCTAACTTCTGTCTTATTGACGTGGCAGCTTAGGCCACATCAATTAAGTCACCCCGTCTTGCATATCTCCTGAAAATGTGCTATACTTAAAAAAATGTCCTTTCAGGAGTGATAAGATGTCCCGCTTTGACGACATATACTGCGGTCTGCTCCGCGAAATAACCGAAAACGGCCGAGAGGTTGAAAACCGCACCGGCGTAAACTCAATAAAGATCCCGTCGTTTCATTTCCATCTCGATCTCGGCGAGGAGTTTCCGATCCTGACGACAAAGCAGGTCTTTATCCGTCAGGCTGTTCTCGAAATGCTATGGTTCTATCAGGCTCAGTCCAACGACGTTCGCTGGCTTCAGGAGAGAAACGTCCATGTCTGGGACGAGTGGGAGATCGACGAAAAAGGCTATTGGAACGCGACCCAGATGATCCCCGACGAAAGCGGAAGGCTTCAAAAAACCGAGGTTCATAAATATTTCGGCCCCGAGTGGGCTCATACCATCGGCACGGCCTACGGCTGGATAGTCAGAAAATTCAACCTGACCGGAGAGCTGATTGAAAAGCTGCGCCACAACCGCGGCGACCGCAGAATGGTAATGTCGCTCTGGCAGAACGACTATCTCGAAACGGCGGTGCTTCCTTCCTGCGTCTGGTCGAGCGAGTGGGACGTCACCGACGGCCGCCTAAGCGCATGGGTTCACCAGCGCAGCTGCGATGTTCCGCTCGGGCTTCCGTTTAACGTGACGCAGTATTCGGTGCTTCTCTCGATGCTTGCGCAGACCTGCGGCCTTCTGCCCGGTACTCTCGACTGGTCGATCAAGGACGCCCATGTCTATGTGAACCAGCTCGACGGAGTCCGCGAGCAGCTCAGGAGGTATGACGAAAACGGCGGGGGGCTGCCCGCGCCGAAGCTTTGGCTGAATCCCGAGGTGACCGATTTCTTTGAATTTGACAGCTCGGCGGAATGCCGCGACGTCAGGCTGATCGACTATAAGCACATGGGAAAGATCAGCTTCCCGATTGCACAATAGGGGAGGTCTTAGTCGTTATGTCAATAAAGATGATCGCCGCGATCGGCAGAAATAACGAGCTCGGCGCGAAAAACGCCCTGCTTTGGAGCCTGCCGGGGGATATGAAATTTTTCCGTGAGACGACCCGCGGTTCGACCGTGATAATGGGTCGCCTGACCTTTGAGTCGATCGGCAGACCGCTGCCGAAGCGCAGGAATATCGTCATCACACGCAGCGAGGATTTTTCGCCGGAGGGCGTTGAGGTATTTAAGAGCCTCGGCGATGCGCTTGCCGCTGTCGGCGGCGATGCGTTTATAATCGGCGGGGCGAGCGTTTATGAGCAGGCGCTTCCCTTTGCCGACGAGCTTATCCTGACCGAGATCGACGCCGATTACCCCGAGGCGGACGTTTGGTTCCCGAAATTCGACAAAAGCGAGTGGCGGAGCGAGCTGATCGCCGAAAATTCCGACGGCGGGGTCAGCTATCGCCATGTCAGATATACCCGCGCGAAAGCGTAAAAAAATTTTTCAAACCCCTTGACAAGCCCTCTCAAATTTGATATAATCACAATGTTGTCACGAGGGTATAGCTCAGCTGGTAGAGCACCTGCTTGACGTGCAGGGGGTCATAGGTTCGAGTCCTATTATCCTCACCAAAAATTAAGACCACCGCTAAGGTGGTCTTAATTTTTGCAGGGGTATTAGTCTGAGAAAAAGTCAGAGTGCTTTGATCTTGGACGCGCAGAATAGAACACTTACTCTAATTTCAGCTTATAATAATGGGCATCAAAATAGGTTTCTTCCCCATATTTTTTATAGCGCGTTTTTCTCCTTAAATCCAGCTTTACCGCAATTACTGACACAATTAGTCTTCCCCGCAGCACCGCTAGGCGCCGCGGGGCTCTTTATTTTCACAGCCTCTGCGTTACAAAAATATCGTAAACCGCTTTGACGGAAGTTTCAAAGTCGTCGTTTGTGATCCCGACGATTATATTCAGCTCGCTTGAGCCCTGGTCGATCATCTTGACGTTTACCTTTGCGTGGGCGAGGGCGGCGAAAATTCTCGCGGCGGTGCCTCGCTGAGCCCGCATACCGCGGCCGACGACTGCGAGAAGCGCGACGTCGCGGTCGATGTCGATCCTGTCGGGGGAGACTGCGCGCCGCAGCCCCTCGATTATCGAGCTTTCTCTCGCCTCGAACTCGTCCTTGTGGACGATAATGCTCATCGTGTCGATTCCCGAGGGCATATGTTCAAAGGAAATTCCGTTCTTTTCAAAGACTTCGAGAACCCTTCTGCCGAAGCCGAGCTCCGCGTTCATCATGTCCTTTTCGATAGTGACGGTGACAAACCCTCTGCGCCCGGCGATTCCGGTGACGGTGTAGGGGCTGGAGTCCTCCGGCGCCGATTCGGTGATCACCGTTCCCTCGTCCTCGGGGCGGTTGGTGTTGCGGATATTGATCGGTATTCCCGCCTGTCTGACCGGGAAGATCGCGTCCTCGTGGAAAACTCCCGCGCCCATATAAGCGAGCTCGCGGAGCTCACGGTAGGTTATCGAGCGGATTATTTCGGGATTCGGAACGATCCTCGGGTCGGTGACAAAGAAGCCGGAGACGTCGGTCCAGTTTTCATAGAGATCGGCGTTGACTGCCGCCGCGACGATCGCCCCGGTGATGTCAGAGCCGCCGCGCGAAAATGTCTTGACGGTGTCGTTCGGCATCGAGCCGTAAAAGCCGGGGATGACCGCGTTGCCGACTTCAGAGAGCCGGTCCTTGACGGCGTGGCAGGTTTCTTTCAGCCTCAGCTTGCCGTCCTCGCCGAAGAAGATCACGTCCGCCGCGTCGATGAACGAGAAGCCGAGGTAATTCGCGAGAACTATCCCGTTGAGATATTCCCCGCGCGAGGCGGCGTAGTCTCTGCCGGCTCTGGCCATAAAGCTCATTCTGATCGTCGAGAACTCGCGTGTCAGCCGGTCTTCGATTTTAAGCCCCAGCTCGCGGACTATCTCCATATATCTCGCGACTATCGCCTCGAACATCTCCGAAAAGTCCCCGCCGCGCGCCGCAACGTCGTAGCAGGCATAGAGCATATCGGTTACCTTTGTGTCCTTCGGAAATCTCTTCCCCGGCGCCGAGGGGACTACATATCTCCTGCTCGGGTCGGCCTTGATTATATTTGCAACCTTGACGAACTGGTTTGCGTCGGCGAGTGAGCTTCCGCCGAACTTGACAACTTTTGTCTGCACTTCAATATCTCCCAGCAATTCTTCTGTTTTAAAGAGCCCTAAAAGGGTCTTTCTACATTATATTATTTCGGGCCGTTTCCGTCAATCCCTATATATGCACGAAATCTTTCGTCGTCGAATGTGTGCTTTTGTGAAAAACGATTGTATTTGTCAGAAAAACAGAAATAAAAGCCGGGCAGAAGTCCGGCTTTGAGATCGTTTTTGGCGCTCAGCCCAGGTTTTCGGCGGCCTTGACTGCGTTCTGCATCGAGCGGATCTCGTTGAGAGCCTTTTCGAGCGCGCGTTCCGCTTCGCTGAGGGTGGAATCGAGCTTGTCGGTCATCGCCCTGCGAATGCTCTGGTCCATCGCCTTTGCCTGGGCGGTGAGGTCGTTCGCGGCTTCCTGAGCCTGTTTGACTATCTCGCTCTCCGAAACGAGCGTTTTTGCCCTTTCCTCTGCCTGCTTGATTATCTGTTCGGCCTGTTCGTTCGCGTCGGTCAGAATCTCCGAGCGGTCGGCGACCATTTCCTTGGCGCGTTTGATCTCGGTCGGGAGGTTATAGCGAATGTTGTCGATGTATTCGCGGAGCTTTTCGGTGTCTACCATGCTCTTTTTGTTTGAAAAGGGAACGGTCACCGCACGGTCGAGCAGGTCGTCCATCATCTCTAAGATCTCGTCAATAGTCATTTTTATTACCTCGATTCCTAATTTAATTCTTTTTTCGGTTTTCTGATCAGCCTCGCGCTGATCCTCTCTGAAATCTCCGGCGGAACAAAGCTCGAAATGTCTCCGCCGAAGGAAGCGATCTGTTTTACCATGCTCGAGCTGAGATACATATTCTCCGATTTTGTGACCAAAAAGACGGTCTCGGCCTCGGGGCAGAGCCGCTTGTTGATCAGCGCCATCTGAAATTCATATTCAAAGTCGGTCATCGCGCGCAGCCCCTTGACTATCGCGCAGGCGCCCTTTTCTCTGACATAGTCGGCGAGAAGGCCGTCGAGCCTGTCTACCTCGATATTCGGAATGTCCTTTGTGACGGCGCGGATAAGCTCGATTCTCTCCTCGGCGGAAAAGCTCGGGGTCTTGTCCGCGTTGATCGAAACGAGAACGATAACTCTGTCAAAGAGCTTTGAGGCTCTTGTCATAATGTCGAGATGCCCGAGAGTGACCGGGTCGAAGCTTCCGGGGCAGACTGCCAATCTTTCGTTCATTTTTTACTGCTCCTCAGTGGTATATGTCGTCAAAGAGACCGTTTTGCCGTAGCTGTATTCCCGCTTTTTGATAAGCCTGCCGACCCTTTCGGGCAGAACGAGGCCGCCCTCGTGCTCGCAGACGACTATTCCGTTCGTAGAAATCTTGCTCTCAAGCAGCGGAAGAGCCTCTAAAAGCAGCCCTTTTGAATAGGGCGGGTCGAGCAGAGCGATGTCCGTCTCGGGGCAGGAGCGAAGATATTCGAGCGCTCCGGCGTTGATGATCCGCGAGCGTTCGCCGAAGCCGCAGGACTCGACATTTTCGCGGATTATCCCGATCGAATTTCGGCTTTGGTCGACAAATACGCAGCTCTTCGCGCCTCTGCTGAGCGCTTCGATACCGAGCTGGCCGCTCCCCGCGAAGAGGTCGAGAACCCTCGCCTCGGGAATGTCGAACTGAATTATTGAAAAAATAGCTTCCTTGACCTTTTCGGAGGTCGGTCTGACGTCCAGCCCGTCAAGGGTTTTAAGGCGCTTTCCCCGCGCCATGCCTGTTATTACTCTCATTATTTCAACTCCGGTGTGGAATATACGGATTTATCTCATACACCAATTATTATACATATTTTTTCGCGGTTGTCCATAGCAAAAGGCGAATTTTAAGGAATTTTGTTCTATTTTATCCGGGAGATAAAGCTGTCGATGACTTCCTGAGCCTTTTCGCGGCTGATTTTCATCACCCTCGAAATGTCCTCGGGGGTTGCCTTGCGAAGCTCCTGCTTGGTCTTAAAGGCCGAGAGCAGCGCCTGGGCCTTTTTAGGGCCGATGCCGCCGATCTTTGTCAGCTCGCCTTCAAAGGTCTTTGCGGTGTGCTTTTTCGACTGAAACGTTATCGTATATCGGTGGACCTCGTCCTGAAGTCGTGTCAGCATATTGAATACCGAGCGGTTTTTCGCGATGACTATTTCGCCGCCGTCCGGCGAAATGACCGCCCTTGTGCGGTGACGGCTGTCCTTGACAAGGCCGTAGACCGGGGTCTTGACCCCCATTTCCGAGAGCATCGGCGCAACGGCCGCGACATGGCCTCTGCCGCCGTCGAGAAAGATCAGGTCGGGCAGAGTCGCAAAGCCGGTGTCCTTGCAGTCGGGGTCGAAGTAGTTTTCAAACCTCCGCCGCAGAACCTCCTGCATACAGGCGTAGTCGTTCTGTTCGTAAACGGTCTTGATGTTGAATTTCTTATAGTATCTCTTTGCCGGCCGGCCGTTGTCTAAAACCACCATTCCCCCGACCATGTCGGAAGACGACAGGTTCGAGATGTCGTAGCACTCGATATAAAGCGGCGGGCGGGGCAGCCCGAGAAGCTGGGCGAGCTCGTCGAGAGTCGCGATCTCTCTGCCGCTTCTGCCGACCGAAAGAGAGAGCTTTTCGGCGGCGTTTGATTTTGCCATTTTTATAAGCTGAACCATTTCCCCGCGCTTGGGGACGTTGAGGTGAACCGCGTGGCCGGACCGCTCGCGGAAATAGCGCTCGATTACCTCGGCGCTCTCGATCTCGCTGTCGAGATATATCTCCTTCGGGATCTTTCCGCCGCGGTCGTAATATTGAATCAAAAAGTCCTCGCGGGTGTCGGAATCCTCCTCGGTCTCGCCGAGAAGATAGTCCGATTTGTCGGTCAGCTTTCCGTCGCGGTAGACAAGAACCGAGACGCAGCTCGCGCCGCCGTTTCTTGAAAGCGCGATAATGTCGCAGTCGGGAATGTCCTTTTCAAAGACCTTCTGGGTCTCTGCGGCGCGGCTTATCGCGGCGATTCGGTCGCGGAGCATCGCCGCCTTTTCAAAGTCGAGCTCCTCGGCGGCGCGCTCCATCTGCTCGGTCATCGCCTCGACCGAAGCGGTGCTTCCCGATTTGATATATTCGACTGCTTCGTCGATTATCGCGCGGTAGTCCTCCCTCGAGAAGCAGCCGCGGCAGAGCCCGATGCAGCGCTTGATCTGAAAATTGAGGCAGGGGCGCTCCTTTCCGAAATCGCGGGGGAAGACTCTCCGGCAGGTCGGAAGCATAAACGCTCGGTTGACCTCCTCGACCGTCTGTTTAGAGGTAAAGCTCGAGGTATAAGGCCCGATAAAGGTGCCGCTGCCCTTTTTCTGCATTTCGCGGGTTATTCTCGGGAAATCCTCGTCGGAAACCTTGATATAGGAATAGCCCTTATCGTCCTTGAGAAGAATGTTATATTTCGGCTTGTGCTGCTTAATAAGCGAGTTTTCGAGAACCAGCGCCTCATATTCCGAGTCGGTGACGATAAAATCGTAGTCAAAGACATTCGAGACCATCTTCGCGACCTTCGGCAAATGCTCCGAGTCGCGGAAATATGACGACACGCGGTTGTGAAGATTCTTCGCCTTGCCGATATAGATTATGCTGCCCGCCTTGTTGCGCATAATATAACAGCCGGGGAGGTGTGAAAGCTTCGAGGTCTTGTCACGAAGATATGGCAGGCGCGGGTTGTCTTCGAGCGTTACTCTCATGGCGGGCTCCTTTCTTTGAGTTTTAGTCAGGCGTTCAGTCGACTGTGATCTTCTTTATTCTCTGCTCTTTGACCGGTCTGTCTCTGAAATCCGTCTCGCAGGAGGCGATCTCGTCGACCACCTCGATTCCCTCGACAACTCTGCCGAAGGCGGCATACTGTCCGTCGAGGTGAGGGGCGTCGCGGTGCATGATAAAGAACTGAGAAGAAGCGGAGTCGGGGTGCTGAGATCTCGCCATCGAGATCACTCCGCGGGTGTGCTTCAGGTTATTTTTAACGCCGTTCGCCAAAAATTCGCCCTTGATCCGTTCTCCCGAGCCGCCCATTCCGGTTCCCTCGGGGTCGCCGCCCTGAATCATAAAGCCCTCGATCACACGGTGGAAGATAAGCCCGTCATAAAAGCCCTCTCGCGCGAGCTTTTCAAAGTTTGCAACGGTCAGAGGCGCTTCCTCGGGGCAGAGCTCCAGCCTGATCTTTCCGCCGTTCATCATTTCGATTGTTACCATAAATAATCTCCTTCCGGTATTTAATATTCTTCTTCGGCAAAATCCTCCGGAACGGAAAAGTCCATTCCCTCGGTCGACTCCTCTATAACCTCAAAGGAATAGAGGGTATAGTTTCCTTCGTTGATGTTTCGGTCGGCGACTCTGAGATTTCCCTCGTCGAAATACCAGGTCGAGGTGATTCCGCCGGCGACGTCATAGGTCTCGGTATAAACCCCGTCCTCGTCATATCCGGTCGAGACCAGAGAATAGTCTCCCGTCTCGAACCCGAAGTTGATCCCGTATTCGCCGTCGTCGTCATAGCTGAACCAGATCCCGCGGTCATAGTCGACAACTGTGACCTTTCCGTCCTTTATCATCGTCTTAGTCGTGTCGTCGATATAGATTCTCTCGCTGCCGTCGACATAGTATTCGCTCTTTACGCTGAAAATGTCGTCGCTGCCGTAGGAAAGAATTATCACCATTTTCGCGTGAACCTTGTCGGAATTGAGAAGCTTTAAATAATCCATCGCCATCGTGTCGAGCTCCTTGACCGTTTCGGTCTGCTGCTCGGGCTCAGCTTCGTCAGGCTCGGCGGTCTCGGCTTCGGCAGCCTCTGTCGGCTCGGTTTCGCTGCTTTGAGGCTCGGCTTCGGTCGGGGCGGTGCTTTCCGGCGGGCTTTCGGTCTCGGGCGGGGCGGTAACGGGTTCGGTCTGCTCGGTAGCCCGAGAAACGGTATTCGCCGGAACATTCGGGTCGGCGGGGGTGATTTCTTCGGGCGAAACGCCACTCTTTCTGCAGCCGCAGAGGATTACGCAGAGCGCAATAAGCAGCGCCGCAAGGGCTGAAAGCCGCTGTAAAACCATTTCTTTCATATCAAAAGTCCTTTCTGAAAAAATACAAATCAATTCTACCATATTTTTCGCTTCATTTCAAGCATATCACGCATATTTCGCGAAAAGTGTAGAGTCTTACAATAAATTGCAAGAGGTTTCGACCTCTTGCAATTTATTTTTTATCCATATTTTTGAAAGGAGAC
>CANQJB010000015.1 GCA_947624155.1 uncultured Clostridia bacterium | reverse complement strand
TCTGTAGCTCAGTTGGTAGAGCAGGGGACTGAAAATCCCCGTGTCATTGGTTCGATTCCGATCGGAGGCACCAAATACGCGGATTTAGCTCATCCGGTAGAGCGCCACCTTGCCAAGGTGGAGGTAGCGAGTTCGAGCCTCGTAATCCGCTCCAGCAATTTCGTCGCGGGAATACCTGCGGCGTTTTTGTTTTTGGGGAATATTTGGAACGGGATTGAAAGAAAAAACAAAGTTTTCGCTAAACCCATTAAAATCCCCCAAAAAGAATACGCAGCCTGCTTTTTGAGCAGACTGCGCCGGAAACTGACGATCAATTGGCTTCTTTCATCTTTGCGAAGCACTCGCTGCAATAGACCGGGCGGTCGTCATGCGGCTTGAAAGGCACCTTCGCTTCTTTTCCGCAGGAGGCGCAGACAGCGGTGTAATACTGCTTGCCTTCCTCCTTCTTCTTCTTGCGGCATTCCTTGCACATCTTCGGCTCGTTCTCAAAGCCTTTTTCTGCATAGAATTCCTGCTCGCCGGCTGTGAATACAAATTCCTTTCCACAGTTGCGGCATACTAAAGTCTTGTCCTCATACATGGGAATTCCCTCACTTACTGTTTATTTTGCCATGTCGAGTTTTAACCGCCCGGAAAGGCGGGGAAAATTTGAAACGGCATTTATATATAAAAACCCGACAGGGCTTTTATCTGAATTTTCGGCGGAGCTTCCGCCTGACTCTCGCAAGAGCGTTGTCGACCGATTTTCTGTCTATCCCGAGTGCTGAGGCTATTGCGGAATAGGATTCGCCGGAGAGATAGCGCTCAAAGACCGAGCGTTCCAGCTCGCTGATGTTTTCGGCGATCTCGGAAAAAATCTCGCTCAGCGCTTCGCGGTCGATGATGATTTTCTCAGGGCTCTGGCCGCCCGCTGCGCTAAGCTCGTCCAGCGATTCTTCGCGCCTCTGAATTCTCGCGGAACGCTTCAGCGCGGTCATCATTCGGTTGTTGACGCAGACGCCGGCGTAGGTCGAGAAGCTCGCGCCCTTTGAGGGGTCATAGGTTTTGACGGCGTTTAAAAGGCCGAGTATTCCTTCGGACACAAGGTCGTCGCGGTCGGCGGAGGAGCGGGTATATATCCCCGAAAGGCGGCGGACCGAGGGGAGATAGCGCGAGATCAGCTCGCCGTAGGCTTCTTCGTTTGATGATGCGGCAGCGGCGAGCTCCTCGTCGGAAACCGAAGCGGCGCGAAGCTCACACATATATAACCACCTCACCATTTAACTGCATATTCATAATATCACGGTTTCTAGTTTATGTCAAGTAAAGATTGTAATTTTTAACAATATTCGTCGAAGCACACAAATTCTACAATGTTTTACAGAACAAAAAGACGATGAATACTTTAACGCGCGACGACAAAAGACGACAAAATCAGCAAATCGCGAGGAAATTTTGAATATGCTCTTGCATTTTTGTTTGATTTATGTCATACTGTCCACAAACGGAAAATACTGTTCTGAAAGGAGATTTTTATGAACGACATCAAAAAGCTGATTTCCGAACTGACCCTTGAGGAAAAGGCCGGCCTGACCTCGGGCAAGGACGCCTGGCTGACTAAAGCTGTCGAGCGCCTCGGGATCGGCCAATCACGCACCTCAGACGGGCCTCACGGCCTCAGAGCCGACGACTATTCGCGCCCCGACCACGCGACTATGCCGGCGGTATGCTTCCCGACTGCCGTGACCACCGCGGCGAGCTTCGACCGCGATATGCTCTATCAGCTCGGCGAAGAGCTCGGAACCGAGTGCAGAGCCTACGGCGTCGACGTTCTTCTCGGCCCCGGCGTCAACATCAAGCGCTCCCCTCTCTGCGGGCGCAACTTCGAGTATTTCTCTGAAGACCCCTATCTCGCGGGACAGCTCGGAGCCGCGTTTGTAAACGGCGTTCAGTCAAAGGGCGTCGGAACCAGCCTCAAGCACTTCTTCGCGAACAGTCAGGAGACCCGCCGCTTCACCTCATCGTCCGAGATCGACGAGAGAACGATCCGCGAGATCTATCTTCCTGCGTTTGAAAACGTAGTCAAGAAGGCTCAGCCCTGGACTATCATGGCCTCCTACAACAAGATCAACAGAACCTATGCGACCGAGAACAAAAAGTTCATCGACGAAGTTCTCCGCAAGGAATGGGGCTTCGAGGGGCTTGTCGTCAGCGACTGGGGCGCGACCCACGACCGTGTTGCGGCGATCGTCGCCGGAACCGACCTGACAATGCCCGCGACCGACTCTGACCACGTCATCGTCGAGGCGGTCAAAAACGGCACCCTCCCCGAGGAGGCTCTCGACCTCTGCTGTGAAAGAGTTCTCGAGCTGGTATTTAAGTCGGAGGAGCACCGCGACCCGAATGCGAAGTGCGACGTCGAGGCGGCGCATCAGCTCGCGAGAAAATTCGCGGCGAACTCGCTCGTTCTGCTCAAAAACGACGGCAAAATGCTCCCGCTCAAAAAGACCGACAAGGTTGCATTTATCGGCGCGTTTGCCGAAAAGCCGCGGCTTCAGGGCGGCGGTTCGAGCCACATTGTCGAGACAAAGATCACTTCCGCTCTTGAAGCTGCGAAAGAGGCGGGAATAGACGTTGAATACGCGCCCGCCTATAACCGCGAGACCGGCGGGACCGACGACAGGCTCTTTGCCGAAGCGCTGGAGCTCGCAAAGACCGCCGAAAAGGTCGTTCTGTTCATCGGTCTGCCCGACAGAATGGAGTCGGAGGGCGGCGACAGACAGCACATTCGCCTGCCCGAAGCCCACGATCTTCTGGTCAGAGCGGTCTGCGCCCTTAACCCGAACACTGCGGTAGTTTTGCACAACGGCAGCCCCGTCGCGATGCCCTGGATAGATGCGCCGAAGGCCGTTCTCGAAGCATATCTCGGCGGTCAGGCGGTCGGCGGCGCGGTCGTCGATATCCTCTTCGGAGACGTCAACCCCTCGGGCAGACTCGCAGAAAGCTTCCCGAAAAAGCTTGAGGATAACCCCTCATATCTCTGGTATTTCGGCGAGGGCGACACCGTCACCTACAACGAAGGTCTGTTCGTCGGCTACCGCTATTACGAGACAAAAAAGCTCGAACCCCTCTTCCCGTTCGGCTTCGGCCTCAGCTATACCGATTTTGAGTATTCAAACCTCCGCCTCAGCCGCTGGGAAATGTCGGAGGACATGACGCTCGGTGTCAGCGTCGATGTAAAGAACGTCGGCGAGGTCAAGGGCAAGGAGGTCGTTCAGCTCTATGTCGCGCCGGTAAGAGGAAAGGTGATCCGCCCGGCGAAGGAGCTAAGAGACTTCGCGAAGATCGAGCTTGAGCCCGGCGAGACAAAGACCGTTCACTTTGAGCTTTCAAAGAGGGCGTTCGCCTATTGGAGCGTCGAGAAAAAGGACTGGGCAGTCGAAAACGGCCGGTATGAGATTCAGATCGGCAGGGATTCGCACAATGTCGCGCTTTCTCACGGTATTGCAATCAAGCCCGAGAACGAACTCCATCACTGGTAAAATACTCACGGGAAACCCCGAACGGGTTTCCCGTAATCCTTTCCTGCATGGCCTCCGCTCGCCGCTTCGGCCATAAATGTATAAAAATCGGGAAATGAATTTGAGGCTGTCGCTTCTCGACAGCCTCTGACGGGAAACCCCGAACGGGTTTCCCGTAAACCTTTCCTGCATGGCCTCCGCTCGCCGCTTCGACCATAAACGTATAAAAATCGGGAAATGAATTTGAGGCTGTCGCTTCTCGACAGCCTCTGACGGGAAACCCCAAACGGGTTTCCCGTAAACCTTTCCTGCATGGCCTACGCTCGCCGCTTCGGCCATAAACGTATAAAAATCGGGAAATGAATTTGAGGCTGTCGCTTCTCGACAGCCTCTGACGGGAAACCCCGAACGGGTTTCCCGTAAACCTTTCCTGCATGGCCTACGCTCGCCGCTCCGGCCATAAACGTATAAAAATCGGGAAATGAATTCCCGATTTTTATTTTTTGTGTTTGAAAGCGGGTTCAATACTTATACTAAAAGTATAACGCAGCATAAATTTGCCGTAAAGTAAATGCGGGAAGCCGGTCAAGGCTTCCCACACGCGGTTTTTGAGGCTTTAGTCTTTGAGGAGATTTCCCTTGCCGTCGACGGTGATCTTGCCGCAGAGGAGCATAATGCCCTCGATCAAAGCCCAGATCTCGATCGCGACGGTCGCGATTCCGCAGGTCACAATGCCGCCGATCAGCGAAACAAGGAGCTGAGCTACAGCCTTTCCGGTGTAGCCGAGATAGAAGTTGTGGATTCCGAGGGTGCCGAGGAAGATCGCGAGAAGACCGGCGACGAGCTTGCTCTTATCGCCGACCTGGGGCTGATCGGCAGCCTGAGTCAGAGCCGCGCCACAGTTCAGGCAAACGGCAGCTCCCGGAGAGGTCGCAGCGCCGCAGTTGGGGCAGAAGCTTGCGCCGGTGCCTTTAGCGCAGCCGCACTTTACACATACAACGGCGTTGGGGTCCATTGCCGCGCCGCAGTTTTTACAAAACATACTTTTTCCTCCCTTTAATTAAAGTTGAGTCGGTGGATTCAGAAAGCCGGAGAGCCGACAATCGTCCAAACATATATTACCACATCTCGACGCAAAAATCAATAGAAAATTGCAAAAAAATCAATATTTTTTGCATAGTAATGAATTTCAGAGCGGCACGACGTTTCTCACGACGCCGAAAACGAGCATCGCGGCGGCCATCAGAACGGCCGAGACGCAGACGAATTTATCGCAGCGCTTTTCGCTGTCCTTGACATATCTGACAGCGAGGTCGAGGGCTGTGGCGGCGGCGAGAGGCGAAAGCAGAATTATCATCGGGTTGGCCTCCCAAGCGGATTTGAAGTCGAGCCGCAAAAGAGCCATGCAAAGACGGGTCATTCCGCAGCCGGCGCACTGATAGCCGGTCAGAGTCCGAAAAAGGCAGGGAACCGCGAGGCCGGTCAGCCTGATAAACAGGGCATAAGCGAGCCCCGCCGCCAGAATCGCCGCGAGCGCGCCGCAAAGCTTTATTAGACGCGAAGCCGCGCCGGAGTTTTCTCGGTTCATTTTCCGCCCTCCTTGCCGTGTGCTTTCAGGGATATTTTATCACGGAGGAAGGGGGATGTCAATTAGCGATGAGGCTTTATAAGGGTGGATTGAAAACTTTTAGATTTATGCGTGTGTCACTCCCCTTTCTTTGCTCTTGCAATTTGCTCCGCGATGTATTATAATATCAATGTAAGTCATAATACCGCAGGAGGTTTAAAAACTATGAAGCCAATAACAAAGGAAACGATCATCGGCGACATTTTAGATGTCGATTTCGGCTGCGCGCCGCTTTTCCTCGAAATGGGAATGCACTGCCTCGGCTGCCCCTCTGCGAGAGGCGAGTCGATCGAGGAAGCCTGCGCAGTCCACGGCAACGACCCCGAGGAGCTGGTCAGAAAGCTCCGCGAATATTTCGGCCAGAATGACGGTTAAGCCCGACTCAAGGCTTTTGCGCTGCGCCGGGTTTGTGTCTGAGGGCGCAGTCGCGGCCGATATCGGAACCGACCACGCTTATCTCGCCTGCTTTCTTGTCGGGAGCGGGCGGGCGAAGCGCGTCATCGCGTCGGATATTGCCGACGGTCCCCTCGCCGCCGCGCGGCAGACAGTCGAGCGCGAGGGACTTGGAAACAAAATCACCGTCGTCAAATCAGACGGGCTAAAAGACTTCCCGCCGGAGCTCATTTCAGAACTCACCGACGTCGTAATCGCCGGAATGGGCGGAGAGATGATCGCGAAGATACTTGCCGAGGGCGGAGACAGGCTTTCCGAAAACGTCAATTTCATTCTGGAGCCGAACACCCGCGCTCCGGCGCTGAGGAGCTTTCTAGCCGAAAACGGGTATCAAACGCTTCGCGAGACCGCCGTCAGGGACGGAAAATTCGTCTACCCGATAATCAACGCGAAAAGAACCGGCGAAAGGCGGAGCATCGGCGCGCTTGAAAGCCTGATCGGCAAGCTCGACCCGCGCGAGCCGGATTCAAAGGAATACTTAAAAAAAGAGGCGGCGAGACTTTCGGCTGCGGCCGCGGGAATGAGCGGCTCACAGTCCGAATCCGCAAGAAAAGAGGCCGAAGAGCTTAAATTGCTCGCCGAAGAAATAGGAGGTATCCTGAATGACAACAGTCGGTCAGATCTATGACTTTATCGACGGCTTTGCGCCGTTTAGAAACCAGGACAGCTTTGACAACAGCGGGCTCTGCGTCGGCTCGCGGGAACAGTCGGCAGAAAAAATTCTCCTTGCGCTCGACGCGACAGTCTCCGTCGTCGACGAGGCAAAAGAACGCGGCTGCGGGCTTATTCTGACCCACCACCCGGTGATATTCCACCCGCTGAAAGCGCTTGACATCAGCTATCCCGCGGCGCGCGCTCTGAGCTTCGGCATCGCCTGCATCGGCTGCCACACCTCGCTCGACTCCGCGCCCTACGGCGTCAGCGACATGATGGTTGACGTCCTCGGCTTCGAGAATCTTCATATCGTCCCGGAATTCAACCGCAAAGACCCTCTTAACGGCGCGCCGGTCGGATACGGCGCGATGGCGAAATGCCCGAAGATGAGCCCTCTTGACCTTGCGAAGCTTGCAAAGGAAAAATTCGGCAGCGCGGCACTTCGCTGGGTCGACGGCGGAAGCGAGATCGAAACTGTCGCCTGCGGCTCGGGAGCCTGCTCCGAGATCCTCGCCGCCGCAAAGGAAAAGGACGCCCAGGCGCTTATCACCGGCGACGTCAAGCTAGACGTCTTCTTGGAGGCCGAACGGATCGGAATGACCCTTATCGACGCGGGCCACTACGAAACCGAGGTTATCGCGCTGCCCTATCTCGCGAGAAAAATCGAAAAGCAGTTCGGCGCTGAGTGCATCATCTCCCGCGCCGACGGGATCGTAAAAGGAATTTGAAAGGAACCGTTAAATGGCTCTAGACGGAATATTTCTCAGCCGCGTGAAGGCGGAGCTCGAACCGGTTTTGGTCGGTTCGAGGGTCGAAAAGATCCACCAGCCCTCCCGCGACTGCATTGTCATAACCTTCAGGACACAGAGCGGCCAAAAAAAGCTGATGCTTTCGTCGTCGGCGGGAACCGCGCGCGTCCACCTGACCGAGCGGGAGCCTGAAAACCCCCAGACACCGCCGATGTTCTGTATGCTCCTGAGAAAGCGGCTTTCCTCCGGCAGGCTGACAGCGATCCGGCAGGACGGCTTTGAAAGAATACTCTTCTTTGACTTTGAGGCAACCGACGAGCTCGGCGACAGGGTATGCCTGACCCTAGCTTCAGAAATAATGGGCCGCTGCTCGAATATACTCCTGATCGGCCCCGACGGCAGAGTCGTCGACGCGATCAAGCGGGTCAGCGAGGATATGTCGCGAATAAGAAGGATTCTGCCGGGGGTTCAGTACACTCTCCCCCCGCGGGACGACCGCCTCAGCCTGATAGATTTTGACGACGGCGCGCTCCTCGGCCGCCTGAGCTCGCAGACCGCCGAGCTTTCAAAGGCGCTTGTCAGATGCTTCGAGGGAATTTCCCCGATTTTTGCCCGCGAGGCGGCGTTCTTTGCAGCGCGGGGCCGCGACTGCGTCTCGGACAGCCTTTCAAAGGACGAGACCGACCGGCTCTGCTATTATCTTCACAGCGTTGCCGGCCAGATCGAACGCGGCGAGAACAGATATTATATTCTGCGCGACCGCGACGGGCTGATGAAGGACTTCTGCTTCACCAAGATCAACCAATACGGCTCGCTGATGTTTGACCGCGAGTTCGACTCGCCCTCAAAGCTGCTCGACTGCTTCTATTCCGAAAGGGACGTTCTCGCCCAGACCAAGCAGCGCGCCGACGACTTATTTAAGCTGCTTGTCAGCCTCAGCGAGAGGATACGCCGAAGAGTCGCCGCCCAGAAATTAGAGCTCGAAGAATGTCAGGGCAGGGACGAATACCGCCTAAAGGGCGATCTGATAATGTCAAACCTCTACCGCCTCGAAAAGGGAATGGGCTCGGCGAAGCTCGAAAACTTTTATGACGAAAGCTGCCCCGAGATTGAGATCGAGCTCGACCGCCGGCTGACTCCCGCCCAGAACGCCCAGAAATATTACGCCGAATACCGCAAGGCCGACACCGCCGACAAGATGCTTCGCAGGCTTATCGCCTCGGGCGAGCAGGAGCAGCTCTATATCGACTCGGTCTTTGACTCCCTTTCCCGCGCATCGACCGAAGCCGAGCTCGCCGAGATCCGCGCCGAGCTCGCGCAGGAGGGCTATGTCCGCCTGATCAGAAGCAAGCAGCAGAAGCTGCCGAAGGCTCTGCCGCCGGTCGAATACCGCTCGACCTCGGGATTTAAAATCCTCGCGGGGAGAAACAACCGCCAGAACGACCAGCTTACGCTCAAAACCGCCGGAAAGGAAGATATCTGGCTCCATGTCAAGAACATCACCGGCTCCCACGTCATAATCGTCTGCGACGGGGTTGAGCCCGACCGCCGAACCCTCGAAGAAGCCGCGCTGATTGCGGCATATAACTCCTCGGCGAGGACCGGCTCGCAGGTTCCTGTCGATTATACCCGAGTCAGATTTGTCAGAAAGCCCTCCGGCGCAAAGCCCGGAATGGTCATATACACAAACCAGAAGACACTTTATGTCACCCCCGACAGCGAGATCGCGGAAAGTCTCAGAAGGAGATGAATTTTGATGGAATCGAATCTCGGCCCGCGCCTGCGCCATGCGCTTCCTTATATAATTTTCACTGCAGTGTGCTTCTTCCTGCTCCCCTTCGCCGCTGCGGCAATCGAGATGAAGACCGCGCCCGGCTCCGGCACACTTTTCAGAGCGGTGCCGATAATCGACTGCTGCGTCTGTATGGCTGTCGGCTATTTCTACGGCAGAAAAGCGAAGCGCGACCCGATAATGCCCCTTGCGAGCGGTCTGCTGTTTTTGCTCTGTATCCCGGTGTTCTTTAACGCGACCGCGTGGATATATGTGATCCTCGCGGGGGCGTCGTCGTTTCTCGGGGAATGCTTCGGCGCGCTTTACGGCGGCAGATTCGGCAAATGACTCTTGACAATCGGCCGCCGATCTGATATACTGTTAAGGCGTTCAGCACCATGCCGGAATGATGGAATTGGCAGACGTGCCGGACTCAAAATCCGGTGGTAGAGATACCGTGCGGGTTCGACCCCCGCTTCCGGCACCACGTCGCGGCGAGACCTTTTGGCTCGCCGTGATTTGCCTTATAAACCTATTTGCAAATCGCGGCTTCGCTTATCGGTCTGCCGCTCCTCTTCCCCAAAAATGCCGGCATTTTTGGGACCCCTTATGATGCGTTAAAACTATCTTTTCGGACTTCGCAATCGTAGATTATTGATTGCTCGTCCTCAAAGAGTTTTAATCGCGTCGCTGACCCGACGGCTTCGCCGTTCGGGTCGGCATCGTTTATATCCTTTTCGCTCCCCAAGTGAAATTCAAAAAGCATCGAAAGATGCTTTTTGTTTGGCTGCTACGCCTTTTCCCAACAAAGCTGCGCTTTGCGGCGCTCCGATATGCGAGACCTTTTGGCTCGCCGTGATTTGCCTTATAAACCTATTTGCAAATCGCGGCTTCGCTTATCGGTCTGCCGCTCCTCTTCCCCAAAAATGCCGGCATTTTTGGGGCTTCTTTATGATGAGTTAAAGCACCGCAAAACGTCATACAAAAATTACAGCTATGCGATAAATCGGAATTTACAGGAGGAATATTATGCCGGAAATAAAAGGCCTGGAATGGACGTTTGATACGGTGGCATCTGCTTATGACAAGTTTCGTCCTTCGTATCCTGATGAACTCTATAAAATGATATTTAATTATACCGCGCTCGATGAGTCCTGTTGTGCTGTTGAAGTGGGAATTGGCGGCGGCCAGGCAACATTGCCGATTTTAAAAACCGGGTGTAATGTGACCGCAGTTGAATATGGTAAGGAATTTTCTAAATTATGTGAGGAAAAGTTCAGGGAATATCCGAATTTTTCCGTTGTGACGGGAAAATTTGAAGATGTTAATTTTGATAATAATTCATATGATCTGGTTTATTCCGCAACGGCGTTTCATTGGATTCCCGAGGACGTCGGTTATCCGAAAGTCTTTTCTATGCTGAAGCGCGGCGGAGTTTTTGCGCGTTTTGCAAATCATCCGTATCCCTGCAAGGATAATCCGCCGCTTTTTGATAAAATTCAGGAGATTTATGCCGAATATTATCCCGATAAAAAGGGAAAATCGAGGGCGGAATATTCCGGGGCGCAGGCCGGGCAGATTGCAAAAATCGCGGAAAATTACGGTTTTACGGATATAAAATTCGCGATGTTTTACCGGACGCGAACCTTTTCCGCAAGCGAATACTGCAAGCTGCTCGGGACATATTCCGACCACATCGCGATTGAGGAAAACACAAGAAGGAAATTTTTTGCAGAAATTGAGTGCGCCATAAACGCTCACGGCGGAACGCTGAATGTCTTTGACACCGTCGATTTGCAGCTTGCGAGAAAGCCTTAAATTTCAATTTCCGTGAGCGATAAGTCCTGATGTTCGCATTTCTGCACACAAAGAGCAGACGGGGTTTTGCTTTGATCTTATCCGATTTGTTTAACTAAAATAAAGCCACCGGTAACACCGATGGCTTTATATTTACTGATGATTTTTACTTTTCCGTCAGCCCGAGACCTCCGGCGCTTCGATCTCCTCGGTCTCATATTCGCAGCCGGCGATATACCACTTTCCGCCGGATTTGATTACAAAGCAGTCGAGCTCGATATAGTCGTCGGACTTCGAGCCCGAGAAGTGGGCGGTAACGTCGAGCTCAAATGCCGAGCTTATTCCGATCGTCTCGCCGTACATCTCGAGGTAGGAGTCCTTAAAACTGTCGACATAGATCGCTTTCAGAGCCGAGCGGCCGTTGAATGTGACGTCGACGGTCATATCATCGCCGAACTCGTCGATATAGTCGCTGTAAAGCTCGGTCATATATTCCTCGCCGGTCATGCCCATCTCGGTGAGGTCGCTGCGATACCCCTCGGCGATTCTCGGGGGCATCGACTCAACATAAGACTCGAAATCCCGATCTGCGATCGCGGTCAGATATTTTTCAACAGGCGCTTCGCCGCCGCTGCCTCCGATAATTCCGTTGCGGAACAGAATGAATACAATTCCGACAACGGCGACTACCAGAATTATCAGCAGTGTGCGCTGCTGCTTCTGAATCTGTTCTTTGCTGATTTTGTTCTTCGGGAGCTTCTGCTCGGCCTGAGCTTCGTTTGTGATGTCGTTTTCGGCCATATCTGGGACCTCCTTTGCCTGCGGAGCTGGTCAGCGGTTCTTTCCTAAGAAAAAGACTGCAAGGGTTCCGGGGCCTGCGTGTGCGCCGATCACCGGCCCGATATCGGTTATCAGCTCGGTGCTGACCCCGAAGCGCTCTTTAAGAGTCTGTTCGAGGATCTTGGCGTCGGCCTCGCAGTCGGCGTTGGATATGAATATATCTCCGTCGAGGGATTCGTCGCGCAGCTCGCCGTATTTGTCGGCAAGAGCCTTTATCGCGGCTTTTCTTCCCCTCACCTTTGCCATGTTGATAAGATGCCCTTCGTCGTCGACGTGTAAAACCGGCTTTATTCCGAGAACGGCGCCGGCGAGAGCCGCAGTCGCGCTGACTCTCCCTCCGCGCTTTAAATAAACGAGGTCGTCGACTGTGAACCAGTGGCAGACATTCAGCCTGATCCCCTCGCAGTAATCTTTAAGCTGCTCGATAGTCAGCCCCTCGCGCTGTTTCTTTACCGCGAGCCAAAGAAGCAGCCCGTGGCCGGCGGAAGCGGCAAGCGAATCGACGACGACAACCTTTCTGTCGGGGTATTCTTCCATTAAATCCTCCGCAGCGGTGCAGGAGGAAGCGAAGGTCGAGCTGAGGCCGCTCGAAAACGCGAGATAGAAGACGTCCAGCCCCTCTTTAAGCGCAGGCTCGAAGAGGCTTTTCGCGGTCTCGATGTTCATCGCGGCGGTGTGTGCAACGCTCCCCGCTCTCATCTTCGAGTAAAACTCGCCGACCGGCATATCCTCGCCGGCATAAGACTTTCCCTCGCCGTCGAACATAAATGTCAGCGGGCAGAGCCTGACTCCCCATTCTTTCAAAAGCTTCGGCGAAATATCGGCGCCGGTATCCGCAAAAATAACATAGCTGCTCATTCTTAAATTCCTCCTCCGATAATTTAATATATAATAATTATACTCCCGTGGGCCGTTAATGTCAAGGACAGGAAGGGCAATGGCGGGAAATTTTTAGGGGGGCAGGCTCAACTAAAAGAATTTTCCAAAAATTTTTATACAAAATTCGTGATTTTCGTTGATTATTTTTAATAGGTATGATATAATTACAGTGTATATTTGCGGGAACAACAGCCCGCTGAATGTTTGGAGGCCGGACTATGTTCGCTAAAACTTTTACAGGAGGAGTTCACCCAAAGGACAAAAAGCAGCTTTCCGAGAACGCTCAGACAGTCAGGCTCGAAGCTAAAGGTGATCTCGTCTATCTGATGAACCAGCATATCGGCGCGCCCGCGAAGCCGCTCGTCAAGGCGGGGGACAGGGTGCTGCTCGGGCAGAAGATCGCCGAGGCAGGCGGATTTGTCTCAGCTTCGGTCGCGTCTTCTGTCTCGGGAACCGTCAAATCGGTTTCGCTTCATATTACCCAGTCGGGCGACGAGGCGATGGCGATAACCGTTGAAAACGACAACGAATACGAAGCCGTTCCCGGCCTCGGCGAGCCGCGCGACTATGAGAAAATGTCAAAGGAAGAGATCCGCGCGGCGATAAGCTCGGCGGGAATTGTCGGAATGGGCGGCGCAGGGTTCCCGACAGCCGTGAAGGTCACCGTCAAGGACGACTCGAAGATCGACTATGTGATCTGCAACGGCGCGGAGTGCGAGCCCTACATAACCTGCGACTACCGCCTGATGCTCGAGCGCCCCGCCGACGCCGTCACCGGAATGAAGATCCTTTTAAAGCTGTTTGAAAAGGCCGCCGGCGTCTTCGGAATCGAGGACAACAAGCCCGCCGGAATAGCTTCGGTCGCGAAGGCCTGCGAGGGCAGCGAGCGGATCACCGTAATGCCGCTCAAAAAGAAATATCCGCAGGGCGGCGAGAGAATGCTTATTAAGGCGGTCACCGGCCGGAAGATAAATTCCGCGATGCTGCCCGCCGACGCTGGCTGCGTCGTCGTCAACTACTCGACGCTTATCGCGATCGCAGAAGCGGTCACTAAAAATATCCCGCTTATCCGGCGGGTCGTGACCGTCACCGGAGACGCGGTCAAAGAGCCCTCTAACTTCGACGTTCCGATCGGGATTTCAGCTCAGGAGCTGATCGACGCCGCGGGGGGATATATTCAGGAGCCGGAAAAGCTGATTTTCGGCGGGCCGATGATGGGCGCGGCGGTATATACCGCCGATCTGCCGATCACCAAGACCTCGTCCTGTATCCTCGCGATGAGCCGCGACGAGGCCGCGGGGTTAGAACCTGCCGCCTGCATACGCTGCGGGAAGTGCCTCTACGCCTGCCCCGAGCACCTGATGCCGATACTTCTCAAAAATACCGCCGACGCCGGGAAATACAAGGAATTTGAAGAAGCCCACGGGCTTGAGTGCATCGGCTGCGGCTGCTGCACCTATGTCTGCCCCGCTAAGCGCCGGCTTTCGCAGACGATAACCATGGCGAAGAAATATGTTCTCGCCGAGAAAAAGAAAGGAGCGGCAAAATGAGCAAGACACTTAACGTTTCAATTTCTCCGCATATCCGCTCCCGCGAGACTACCGCGACAATAATGGCTGACGTCATAATCGCGCTGGTCCCCTCGATCGCCGTCGGAGTATGGGTATTCGGCGCGAGGGCGTTCGCGATAACCGTTTTATCGGTAGTAAGCTGCGTTCTCTCGGAATATCTCTATGAAAAGCTGCTTAAAAAGCCGGTCACTGTAACCGACCTCAGCGCCGTCGTCACCGGCCTGATACTCGCGGTCAACCTCTATTCGACCGCGCCGTGGTGGCTGCCGGTCCTCGGCGGAGCCTTCGCGATAATCGTCGTCAAGATGCTCTACGGCGGACTCGGCCAGAATTTCATGAACCCCGCGCTCGCCGCGCGCTGCTTCCTGCTTTTAAGCTTTTCGAGGATAATGACCGACTACCCGAAGCTCGACGGCGTTTCGAGCCCGACTCCCCTTGTCCTCGCGAAGCAGGGCGAGGTAGTGCCGGTCAGAGACCTTCTTCTCGGAACCCATTCCGGAACCATCGGCGAAACCTCTGCCGTCGCGATAATAATCGGATTCATCTACCTTTGCGCCCGCGGAATAATCAAGCCCCGCGAGCCGCTCTCGGTGATCCTCTCGACCGGCGTTTTCGTCACAATGTTCAGCCTGATCCAGGGCAACCCGATCACCCTTAACTACCTCGCCGTTCAGATGCTCGGCGGCGGAATGCTCCTCGGAGCGGTCTTCATGGCCTCGGACTATGCGACGACCCCCGTTACCCCCTGGGGGCAGGTCATCTTCGGATGCTGCGTCGGATTCATCACCGCGCTGATACGCTGTGTCGGCGGCGGGACAGAGGGCGTGTCCTACGCGATAATCATCTCGAATCTTTTAACGCCGTTCATTGAAAAGCTGACCGCGCCGAAGCCATTCGGCCCGAGAAAGGAGCGTGCCGCGAAATGATAAAAACAATTATCAAAGACACTCTCGCGCTTGTCGCGATAACCCTTGTCGCGGCGGTCTGCCTGTCGTTTGTCCATGAGCTTACCGCGCCGACAATCGAGGCCGCGGAAGCCGACGAGCGCACCGCCTCATACCGCGAGGTGTTCCCCGACGCCGCCGACTTCAGAAGCCCCGACGGGGCCGAAGCGGTCTGCGGGACCCTTCCGGTTGACGGAGTCACGATCGGCGAAGCTCTGTTTGCCGTCGATTCCGAGGGAAATATTATCGGCTGCGTGGTCTCCTCGACCTCCGCAAACGGATACGTCGGAGACATCACCCTTTCGGTCGGAATCGACCTTTCAAACACGATTACCGGAATGAAGGTCACTTCGATGTCAGAAAGCCCCGGCTTCGGCTCTCACTGCCAGGACGAAGAGTTTCAGGAGCAGTTCAAGGGGATAAGCGGCAAGGTAGCTTATTCGAGCTCAGGAAAGAGCCAGCCGAACGAAATTGATATGATCTCCGGCGCAACATTCACCACAAGCGCCGTGACCGACGCGGTGAACGGCGCGTTGGCGTTTGCCGATGAGCTTTTGGGAGGTGCTGACCAATATGAAACAGAACACACCGATTGAGCGCCTTTATAACGGCGTTCTGAAAGAAAACCCGACCTTCGTTCTGATGCTCGGAATGTGTCCGACGCTCGCGGTAACGACGAGCGCGATAAACGGCATCGGAATGGGGCTTTCGACCTGTGCGGTGCTGATGATGTCGAATCTGATCATCTCGCTTCTGCGCAAATTCATTCCCGACCGCGTCCGTATGCCGGCATATATCGTCGTCGTCGCGAGCTTTGTGACCGTCGTTGAGCTTCTGATGCAGGCATACGTCCGCCCGATATATACCGCCCTCGGGCTTTATATTCCGCTGATCGTCGTCAACTGCATAATCCTCGGCCGCGCCGAGAGCTATGCCTCAAAAAACCCGCCGCTTGCCTCTTTCTTCGACGGCCTCGGAATGGGCCTCGGCTTCACCCTCGCGCTGACAATTATCGGCGCTGTCCGCGAGCTTCTCGGCTCCGGCTCGGTATTCGGAGTCAACATCATGCCCGAAAGCTTCGAGCCGGTCTCGATAATGGTAATGGCGCCGGGAGCGTTCTTTGTCCTCTCTGTTCTGACAGCGTTGCAGAACCGCTTCAAAGCCCCCTCGGCGACAAATAAGGGAGACAAATTCTGCTCCGGCGACTGCGCCGGCTGCATGGATAAAACCTGCCGGATAATGGAAAGGAGCGATAAAGAATGAACTTTCTTTCAACTCTCTTTGTCGGAATAATTTCGGCGTCTTTGGTCAACAACGTCGTACTTAGCCGGTTTTTGGGGCTCTGCCCCTTCCTCGGGGTCTCGAAAAAGACCTCGACCGCTGTCGGAATGGGAACGGCGGTTATCGCGGTAATCACCCTCTCCTCCGCGATAACATACGTCATCGACCACCTGATTCTGCGCGACAAGCTCGTCTATCTTCGGACTATCGTCTTTATTCTGATCATCGCGGCGCTTGTTCAGACAGTCGAAATAATCCTCAAAAAGAAGATACCCTCGCTTTATAAAGCGCTCGGCGTCTATCTCCCGCTGATAACGACAAACTGCGCCGTCCTCGGTGTCGCGATAGATTCGGCGCAGAAGGATTACAGCTTTGCCGAGACTATGATCTATTCGGTCGGAACTGCGGTCGGCTTTCTGATCGCGATAGTTCTGATGTCGGGTATCCGCGAGAGGATCGAGGACAACGACATTCCCGAGAGCTTCAAGGGTATGCCGATAGTCCTTGTGACCGCGGGGCTGATGGCAATCGCCTTCTTCGGCTTCAAAGGGACAATCGGATAAGGGGTGAGGATATGTTTAATGCGATACTTCTTGCCGCGCTGGTGATCGGAATAATCAGCGTTATAATCGGAATACTTCTCGGGTTCCTCTCCGAAAAATTCAGGGTCGAGACCGACCCCCGCGAGGGCGAGGTCAGAGACTGTCTCGCAGGTTCAAACTGCGGCGGCTGCGGATATGCCGGCTGCGACGCCTATGCCCACGCTATCGTTGCCGAGGGCGCGGCGATGAACCTCTGCCCTTCGTCGGATAAATCCCGTATCGGCGACATAATGGGCGTCTGCGTGCTCGACAGCCCGAAGCTTGTCGCAACGGTGAAATGCGCCGGAGACTGCCATAACACCAACTGCAACTATTCCTACGGCGACGAGCGCGACTGCCGAATCGCCTATCTCGCGCCCGGACACGGCGAAAAAAAGTGCGCCTACGGCTGCTGCGGCCTCGGCACCTGCGCCTCGGTCTGCCCCTATGACGCGATCAGAATAGTCAACGGACTTGCAAGAATCGACCGCTCGAAGTGCCAAGCCTGCGGCAGATGCGTTTCGGTCTGCCCGAACGGGCTGATCGAAATAGTTCCCGCCGACGCTCCCTATATCGTCGCCTGCTCCTCAAAGTCAAAGGGCAAGGACGTCAAGGCGGCCTGCTCGGCCGGCTGCATCGGCTGCGGGCTCTGCACCCGTGTCTGCGAGAACGGAGCGATCGCCGTTTCGGACAATCTCGCGAAGATCGACTATTCAAAATGCACCGGCTGCGGAAAATGCGCCGAAAAATGCCCCTGCAAGATAATCAGGGTCGGCAAAAAGGTTGAAATATCGGCGGTATGAGGCGATTTCTCGCGCTGATTCTCTGCTTTTTGCTTATCAGCTCGGGCTGCGAGGCCGCGCCGAAAAGGTATACCGCCGCCTATGCCGACGTCTTTGACACCGTCGCCGATTTCACCGTCTTCGGCGGAACGCAGGAGGACTTCGACAAGGTCTCTGAGGCGGTTCATTCCGAGCTTTTGAGACTTCACAGGATCTTTGACATCTATAACGAATATGACGGCCTTGTCAACGCCAAGACCGTCAATGACAATGCCGCGGGCGGGCCTGTTGTGCCGCCCGCCGAGCTTTATGAGCTGCTCGAAAGCGCCGTTCTGTGGAACGAGCGCTCAGGCGGCGCGCTCAATATCGCGCTCGGGCCGGTCCTCTCACTCTGGCACGACTGCCGCGAGGCGGAGGAGCCTTATCTCCCAGACCCCGATCTGCTTTCTGAGTGCGGGCAGCACTGCGACATCTCTGAGCTGATACTAAGCGGCGGCAGCGTCAGCTTCGCCGACCCAGAAATGAGCCTCGATCTCGGTGCTCTCGCAAAGGGGTATGCCGCCGAAAAGGCTGCGGAGCTCGCCGAGTCGCTTGGCTGCGAGCACTTTGCGCTGTCGGTCGGCGGGAATGTCGTCACCCGGGGCGAAAAGCCGACAGGAATGTGGGAGATCGGAATCGCGAGCCCCGACGGCGGGATTCTGACGACCGTCAGAGTCGCGGGAGAATGCGTTGTCACCAGCGGCGACTATCAGCGGTTTTTTGAGGTCGACGGCGTCAGATATCACCACATCATCGACCCGAAAACGCTCTACCCCGCCTCGCTCTGGCGCTCGGTGACTGTTATCTGCGCCGATTCCGCCGACGCCGATGCTCTTTCGACTGCGCTTTTCTGCATGGACTTCGAGAGCGGCTCAGCCCTCGCCGAGAAGTTCGGCGCCGAGGCGCTATGGGTCGGGCCGGACGGCGAAACCAAAAGAACGGAAGGCTTTTCTGACTATGAGGTCTAGGCTCAGAAACGACATTTTGCTGATCTCTTCGATCGCGCTCGCGGCGGCTTTGATTTTTGCCGCCGGAGCTATTTTCAGGCACACTAAAAAGGGCGAAACCGTCGAGGTGACTCTCGGCGGCGAGCATTATGCCTCGCTGCCGCTCTCTCAGGACGCCGAGCTCGACATCGAGGGGCTCTGCCTCTTAAAAATCGAGAACGGCGAGGCTTATGTCGCCGAGGCGGTCTGCCGAAATCAGATCTGTGTCCGCCACCGGCCGATCAGCGCGCCGGGCGAGGTGATAATCTGCCTGCCCGGAAGAGTCGCGGTCAGAATATCCGGCGGGCCGGATTTTGTCGTCTAGAGGAGGCTGAAAATGAAAAAAACGCGCAGGATCGCGCTTCTCGGGCTTCTTGTCGCCGTCTGCTTCGTGCTTTCATATATCGAATTTCTGATTCCGTTCACCTCTCTCGGCGTCCCGGGAATTAAAATCGGACTTGCAAATGTCTGCGTGATGGCTGCGCTCTGGCTTCTCGGGCCGGTTGACGCTGCGGCGGTGAACCTCGCAAGGATATTTTTAAGCTGGCTTGTCTTCGGCAGCTTCACCGGGTTTTTATACAGCCTCGCGGGAGGGGCTTTGAGCCTCGCGCTGATGATTCTTTTGAAAAAATCCGGCAGGTTTTCGCCTGTCGGGATAAGTGCGGCGGCGGGAGCGGCCCACAACTGCGGACAGCTTTTTGTCGCAGCGGTATTGACAAATACTGCGGCGCTGTGGTATTATTTACCCGTACTGCTCCTGTGCGGCCTCGCGGCGGGGGCGGTCAACGGAATTATTTTAACAGCACTGTTATCGCGTTTACATCGCGGGGAAGGAACTGACAATGTCGAAAAATCTTAAAAACCTCTGCCTTGCGGCAATGTTTATGGCGGTCGGAATCGTTCTGCCGTTTTTGACCGGAAATATCCCCCAATTCGGGCGCTATCTCTGCCCGATGCACATTCCGGTGATGCTCTGCGGGCTGGTCTGCGGCTGGCACTACGGCCTCGCGGTCGGATTCATCACCCCGATCGTTCGGTGTCTTCTGTTTAATATGCCTACCCCGCTCTATCCCAACGCGATCGGAATGGCCTTTGAGCTTGCGACCTACGGCGTCTGCATAGCTTTGATATATTCTCTTTTCAAGAAAAAGAATGTTCTCGCTGTCTACGGCTCGCTGATCCCCTCGATGCTCGCCGGAAGGCTGGTCTGGGGAGTCGCGAGAGCTGTAATGCTTGGGCTGAGCGGCCCCGAAACCGCGAGCTTCAGCTACACCTATTTCATCACCGCCGGCTTTGTCGAGGCGATCCCCGGAATCGTTTTGCAGCTTATTCTGATTCCGATCGTTATGGAGGGGCTGTTCAGAGCGAAGCTGATGCCGAGAACGGCAGGGTAAATTAAACAATTTTCCGTCAGGCGCTTGCCTAGATACTTTTTCCGCATTTAAACATAGCAAAGCCCTCTTCCCCTATCAGGGGAAGGGGGCAAATTCATCCTCAGTCCTAAATCTCATACATTCCCAGATACTCCGCGGTGTTCTCGCACATTTCGCGGAAGAGCTTTTTAGCGTCGGCGAGGGAGCAGGTGACGAGCGGGTCGTTCGAGAAGACCTCGAAAATTCCGCCGAGATCGCGCCTCGCGATGCACTCAGAAAGGCGCTCATGCGCTCCGCAGACCCGCGCGACAAGCGGATAGATCGGGCTCGGAACGCTCCCCGCGAGAACCGGCCTGACGCTCCCCGCGCGAAAGACCGCGTTTGTCTCGACGACCGCGCCGAGCGGCAGGTTCGGGATCTGCCCGCGGTTCGGCATATTGACGTTAGTGACGAGGTCGGTCAGCCCGAGGATCGCGCGGATCTGGTTGACGCCCTCCTCGCCGGTGCCGTTGATGGTGACCGGCTCCTTGCCGCTGAGCAGCCTCTCACGCCTCGCGAGCCGGTTTTTGAGGTCTTCCTTGCGCCAGGAGACCGGCGTCAGCGAAAAGTGCATCTCTGAGGCGCGCTCTGGGCTTTCGAGATACCACTTTCCCTCGCAAAATTCCGCGAGGTGGCGGTCGCCCGCAGCGGCGATATATCCGAAGCGGCGGAAGAGATCCATTTTAACCGATTCTCTGCTCGCAAAGTGATCGGTTTTCCATGCCTCGCTCTCACGCCCGTCGGGATGCTTTTTGATGTATTCTGCATATACCGGGAACAGATCGACCCCGCGGCAGTCGGCCTCGGTGAGCCATGTGAAGTGGTTCACCGCTAGCGGATTGACCTTTATTTCCCTGCGGCCGACATTCTCAAAGCCGAGCATCTCCTTTGCAATCTCGGCAAGCAGGCGCTGTGTGCCGAAAACCTCGTGGCAGCAGCCGAACGCCTTTATCTCCGGGAAGACGCGGTAGAGAGTCTTGACGCAAAGGGTCATCGGGTTGGTATAGTTTATGACCCATGCGTCGGGAGCATATTTTTTGATATTTTCTGCGATCTCCTCATACATCGGGACGGTTCTCATCGCTCTGAGGATCCCGCCCGGGCCGACGGTGTCGCCGACGGATTGATATATTCCGTACTTCTCCGGCGTGTGAACGTCTGACTCCATTTCGTCGAAGGTTCCGGGGAGGATCGAGATTATCACGAAATCGGCGCCGGTCAGCGCCTCGCCGATTGTCTCGACCGCACGATAATTCCAGACCGACTTCGCCCCCTCGGCGGAGTTGTATTTGTTTCCGATGATCGCGTTTTTCTGCGCCGCGTCGAGGTCGATGTCATAAAGGTCGACCGAGCCGGAGATGTCGTCCCAGCTGACGAGGTCGCTCATCAGCCCCCAGGCCCAGCCTCGCGAGCCACCGCCGATGTATGCGATTTTGATATCCTTTGCTTTTTTGCCGTCGTTAAACATTTTAATCGCCCCTTTCAGCACTTCTATTATATCAGCTCCGGTCAAAAATGCAAGAGGTTTTGTGAAAATCTGTCCCCTCAACTGTGGGTTTATAGAAAAATCAACCGCAGGTTTTGCAGTTTCAACCCTCAATCCCTTCACAAATGTCATGTCGGGTGCTATCATATAATCATCGGCCGACAATTCACACCTTTATTTTCATTGATTCATGAAAGGAGTTTATCCATGTCCAGCTTCGGAGAAAAAATCTGCGAATCCCGCCACAAATGCGGTTTGACTCAAGACCAGCTCGCTGAAAGGCTTGGCGTTTCGGCACAGGCCGTTTCAAAGTGGGAACGGGGCGAGTCGATGCCGGACTCCGTCCTGCTTCCTATAATTGCAAAGGAGCTCGGCGTCTCCATCGACAGTCTCTTTGATATTGAAAAGGAGCCGATCGTCGAGTATCAACCGGAAAAGAGAGATTTCAATAAGACGGTGCTTCGCATTCACGTCGACGATGACGGCGAGCGCATCAACGTTAATCTGCCGCTTGTGCTTATCAAAACTATCGTCGAAGTCGGATTGCCCTTTGAAAGCGACGTCACATTCGGCGGCGCAAACCTTTCCGCTCTCGATTGGCCCGCTATAATCAATATGGTGGAAAGCGGCGTAATCGGAACCCTTGTCACCATCGACGGCGACGACGGTACCCACCTCGTCGTAGAGGTCGTATGAAGATTACAGTCAAGGGCTGCACGCCAATTCCGCTGATAATTCCTGTCCCGCTCGGGCTCGTTCTCAGCCTTGGCGCTCGCTATGCCGGCTCGGAGCTGAATCTGACTGCAGAGCAGGTTTCGGCACTCAAAAAAGCCCTCGGTAAGTCCAAAAAAATTTTAGGGCGGACGCCTCTCGTAGAGGTGCATCAGGACGGAGCGGAGAGCGTCATTATCCGCCTATGACGCCTATGAGTAGTGAAATTTGCCTATTGCATACTACATATTGTGCATAAATTACCCATCAACCGCTATATTTCGACGCGGCTCTGCAAACTTAAAACGAATTTTCAGCCGCCGTTTTGTCTATTCTTCCGATTTTTCGGTTTTCACTTGATTATTCTCCCAGAATCTGGTAGAATAGTTGACAGACAAGGAAAATATTGTAAATTTTCCTGAAAAGAACGGAGGATAATTATGACAAAGAAAATCAAGGTTTTGATCGGCGACGATTCGCGCGAATTCGGGATCGCCGCGGCTGACGTTTTAAGGGGAATGGGGTTTTTCTGCATTACTCGGCCGAAGGACGGGCATATTTTATTTGATGCGATAAAGGACGAGGCTCCCGACGCGGCGATACTCGACCTTTCGATGCCGAATCTCGACGCGATCGAGCTGATGAAGAAGATCAACCGCTCCGGAGTCAAGAAGCCGGTGTTTATCGTCACCGCGCCTTATGACAATGCATTTGCGCAGCGCCAGGCGATGCAGGCGGGCGCGGCCTATTATCTGATAAGGCCGTTTGACCCGAAGATGCTCGGCGACAGGATCAACGAGCTTTTGGGGTATGACATCTTAGAGGACACCGCTCCGGCGATACCGACGCAGAGGGAGCTGAGCCTCGAAGTCGTCGTCACCGAGATGATCCACCAGCTCGGCGTTCCGGCGCATATCAAGGGGTATCACTATTTAAGAAGCGCTATTCTCCACTGCATCGGCGACAGCGAGATGCTGGAATGCGTGACCAAGCTTTTGTATCCGACCGTCGCCGAGGAATTTCAGACAACGCCGTCGAGGGTCGAGAGGGCGATCCGCCACGCAATCGAAATCGCCTGGGACAGAGGCGATATCGAGACGCTGAACTCATATTTCGGCTTCACCGTCAACACCGGCAAGGGCAAGCCGACCAACTCGGAGTTTATCGCGCTGATCGCCGACCGCATCAAGCTGAGATATAAAGAGGCGGTGAAGATGTAGGGGCGGGGTATCTTTTGATTCGGGCAAGCCTTTTAAAAAATTGAGGTTAAAGGCTTTTGCTTGAACTTGATGCTGAGCTTGGAACCCCTTTCGCCGCTTTTCTGAACGATCAGAAAAGCGGCGGGAAAAACGCTAAAGAGGAGAATGGGCCCCTCGTCCGCTCTCTCTCCCCCATAACCCACCCAAATCCGAGAAATTTTTCTCGGATTTGATTTATTTTGGGGCAAAAGTTGGCAGTTTTGATTGCGGGAAAGAATTTCATGTCGCTTTTTGAGCGGTTAGCGGCGGCTTTTTTTAGTTTTGGGCTTGATATTCTCTTCGCGATATGCTATACTTCTATTGTGTGTATTATACGGCAAAATGCGAAATCCAAGCTTTTAATAAACGAAAGGATTGATTTTATGAAAAAACGCGCAAGCACCGTTCCGTTCCGCGGAACTCCCGAGCAGGAGGCAAAACTCCGCGCAGTAATCGAGGAAAAGAAGAAGGTCGAGGGCTCGCTTATGCAGGTAATGCAGGAAGCCCAGGAGATCTACGGCTATCTTCCCCTCGATGTCCAGTCCATAATCGCTGAGAGTATGGGCGTATCGGTCGAGGAGGTTTACGGAATCGCAACCTTCTATGCTCAGTTCGCTCTTTCTCCGAAGGGCGACCACCAGATCTCGGTCTGCCTCGGCACCGCCTGCTATGTCAATGGCTCGCAGGACGTTCTCGACAGACTCACCGAAGTCCTCAAGATCGGCCCCGGCGAATGCACACCCGACGGCAAATTCTCGCTTGAAGCCTGCCGCTGCATCGGCGCCTGCGGTCTCGCTCCCGTTATGATGATCGGCGACGACGTCTACGGAAGACTGACCAAGAGCGACGTTGACACCATTCTGGCCAAATATGCCTGATCACTGAAAGGATTGCCCTTATGAAAATCTCAGCCATCAAAGCTCTTTTGGACGCCGAAATGGTCTGCGGCGAGGACCACCTCGACCGCGAGGTCTATTCGGCCTGCGGCAGCGACATGATGAGCGATGTGCTCGCTTACGTCAAGGATCAGGCGGTTTTGCTGACCGGCCTCGTCAACTCTCAGGTGATCCGCACCGCCGAGATGATGGACATGGTCTGCATCGTCTTCGTCCGCTCGAAAAAGCCCACCGAGGACATGATCGAGCTCGCTAAAGAGAGCGGCATCGCGCTTCTGACAACCAAAAAAAGAATGTACGAGGCCTGCGGCCTTCTCTATGAGGGCGGGCTGGTCGGAAACGGAGCGGAACATGAGTGAGTCCCTGAAATTTCACTTCGACGTGAACGGCTCGAGCTTCACCTCTGCCGGTCAGGCGTCGGTGCAGGTCAAAAAAAGCCTGCGCGAGCTTGGCATACCCGCCGAGGCGATCCGCAGGGTCTCAATCGCCATGTATGAGGGCGAAATCAACATGGTTATCCACGCTCACGGCGGCGAGGCGGACGTCATCGTCTATGAAGACAGAATAAAAATTGTCCTCAACGACCACGGCCCCGGCATCCCGAATATCGAGCTCGCGATGAAGGAAGGCTATTCGACCGCTCCCGACAATATCCGCTCGCTCGGCTTCGGCGCCGGAATGGGTCTGCCGAATATGAAACGCTATACCGACGAAATGACGATCGAAACCGAGATCGGCAAAGGCACCTGCATAACGATGTGGGTAAACTTCTGATGAGCAAGGGCTTCGGCCCAATGGTGAATTTATGAATACTTATGAACATTCGGTCTCTTTGGACCCGTCGCGCTGCACCGGCTGCACAACCTGCATCAAGCGCTGCCCGACCGAGGCGATCAGAGTCGACAACGGAAAGGCTTCAATAAATCCCGACCGCTGCATCGACTGCGGCGAGTGCATCAGAGTCTGTCAGCAGCACGCCAAGGTGGCAACCTGCAACAAGCTCGACCACCTATATGACTATAAATGGCGGATCGCCCTTCCGGCCCCTTCGCTTTACGGCCAGTTCGAGGGCCTCGACGACGTCGACTATGTCCTTCAGGGGCTGCTCGATATGGGCTTTAACGACGTTTATGAGGTCTCCCAGGCCGCTGAGATAGTCTCGGAATATACAAGACTTTATCTCAAGACCGAGGGAATAAAAAAGCCGGTCATCAGCTCGGCCTGCCCGGTCATAGCAAGGCTTATCGCGCTGAGATTTCCCTATTTAAAAGACAACCTGCTGCCGATTCTGCCGCCGATGGAAATAGCGGCGATCGAAGCGAGAAAGAGGGCGAAGGAAGCTCACCCCGAGCTCAAAGACGAGGATATCGCGGTATGCTTCATCTCCCCCTGCCCCGCAAAGACCAGCTATGTCAAAAACGGCTTCGGCAACTATAAATCAAACGTCGACCTCGTGGTCTCGATGAGCGACATCTATTTCTCGCTCCTCAACCTGATGAGCCGCGACAAGGTTCCTCAGCCGGTCTCCAACTCGGGAATGATCGGAATAAGCTGGGCGACCTCGGGCGGCGAGGCGACCGCGATCTTCAACGACAAATATCTCGCGGCGGACAGCATCGAAAACGTTGTTGAAATGCTGGACCAGATCGAAAACGGAACCATTCCCCCGCTCGAATTCATCGAGCTAAACGCCTGCACCGGCGGCTGCGTCGGCGGGGTGATGACCGTTGAAAATCCGTTTATCGCAAAGGCGAGACTCCAGACGCTTCGGCGCTATCTTCCGGTTTCACAGAATTTCCTCGGCCCGGATGAGCGCTATATCCCACCGGAATATTTCTTCGAGGACGTTCCCGACTACAAGCCGATGAACCGCCTCGGCTCCTCGATCGGCGAATCGATGAGAATGATGTCGGACATTCAGAAGCTTCGGGACGAGCTGCCCGGAATCGACTGCGGCTCCTGCGGCGCGCCCAACTGCCGCGCCTTTGCGGAAGACGTCGTCAAGGGCGAGCGCTCGCTCGAAAACTGTATCATCAGGACCCACCGGATTCAGAACGGTGAGCCGGTCAGGCAGTCCGACGCGCATGACGAAAGAAGGGGTGAGCTTTGACCGTTAAAGAACTCAGCGAACTGAGCGGCTTTTCGCCGGTCTGCCTTCCCGAGCCCGAAAGAGAGATCGAGGGCTGCTATTGCGGCGACCTTCTGAGCTGGGTGATGGGAAGGGCCTCCTCGGGCCAGGCGTGGATTACGATCATGTCGAATATCAACATAATCGCGGTCGCGACCCTTTGCGACACCTCGGTGATTATTCTTTCGGAAGACGTCGCGCTCGACGACGGCGTTCTCGGCACTGCCGAAGCGAGAGGCGTCAACGTTCTCTCGACCGCTCTGCCGACCTACGAGGCCGCGAAGGAGCTTTCGGCGCTGATATGAGCAGATATTACTACGATCTCCATATCCATTCCTGCCTCTCTCCCTGCGCCGACAACGATATGACCCCGGCAAACATTGCCGGCACCGCAACTCTCGCGGGGATTCAGATAATGGCGCTGACAGACCACAACTCGGTCAGAAACTGCCCGGCGTTCTTTAAAGCCTGCAAGCGCTACGGAGTCATTCCAGTCGCGGGAATGGAGCTCACCACCGCGGAGGATATCCACGTTGTCTGCCTCTTTGAAGAGCTTGAGCAGGCGATGGCATTCGGCGAGGAGGTCGATTCGCGCAGGATCAGGATCCCGAACCGGGTAGACATCTTCGGCGACCAGAGGATAATGGACGACGGGGACAACATAATCGGCCTCGAGGAGTTTATGCTGCCGAACGCGACCGAAATAAGCGTCGAAGAGGCGCCCTCGATCGTTAAAAAATACGGCGGCGTCTGCTATCCGGCTCATATAGACCGCCAGGCCAACGGAATAATCTCGGTTCTCGGAACATTTCCCGAATCGCCGCCTTTCAGCTGCGCCGAGCTGCACGACAAGGAGAAGATTCCGCCGCACCTCGAAAAGTATCCTGTTCTTAAAGACAAGACAATCGTCATCAGCTCCGACGCGCATTATCTTTGGGACATCCGCGACGCGGACGCCTCGTTTGAGCTCGACGACGAGCCCTATTCCTCGGCGCTGGTCCGCCGGCGCCTCATCGAAAAACTCAAGGGGGTATAAGAATGAAGGAGCTTTCGCTCAATGTCCTCGACGTCGCGAAAAATTCGGTCAAGGCCGGAGCAACTCTCGTCACAATCAAGATCACCGAGACCGACGAAACTCTCGAGCTCTCGATCTCTGACGACGGCTGCGGAATGACGCCGGAGTTTTTGGCGAATGTCACCGACCCGTTCTGCACCACCCGAACCACCCGCCCGGTCGGGCTGGGGATTCCGCTTTTAAAGCTCGAAGCCGAGCAGACCGGCGGAAGCTTCGCAATCGAATCTAAGGCGAAGGAGCTTTCTCCCCTCGACCACGGCACCACCACCAAAGCCCTGTTTTATAAAAATCACATCGACATGACCCCGCTCGGGGACATCTGCTCGTCGGTAGTGACACTGATTCAGGGCAACCCCGATATCGACTTTCTGTTTATCCACACCTCTCCCGGCTTCGAGGTCAGGCTCGACACCCGCGAGCTGCGCGACATTCTCGGAGAAGAGGTTCCTTTAGATAACGCCGAGGTGCTTCTTTGGATAACCGAATTTCTGAAAGGGCAATACAGCGGGGAGCAGTCCCCCGATTAACAAGTTTCCGATTTTAGCTTATTATAAAAAACCTAAAAGAAAGGACAATGTATTATGAAATCTTTAGCTGAACTCGCAGCAATCAGAGAGAGAATGAAGGACAGAGTCGTTCTCCGCGAAGGCCAGGGCGACATTCGCGTTGTCGTCGGAATGGCGACCTGCGGAATCGCCGCCGGCGCGAGACCTGTTCTCTCGGCTTTTGTCGAAGGCGTTGCGAATGAAGGACTTTCCGACAAGGTCACCGTCACCCAGACCGGCTGCATCGGCATCTGCCAGTATGAGCCTGTCGTCGAGGTGTTCGAGGCCGGAAAGGAAAAGGTCACCTATGTAAAGATGACCGCCGACAAGGCGAAGGAGGTCATCGAAAAGCACCTCAAGGGCGGCTCGCCCGTCGTTGAATACACCATCGGCAGCAACCAGTAAACAGGTTAAGATAAACATTAGGAGGTATATAAAATATGATTCGTTCACAAGTGCTGATCTGCGGCGGTACCGGCTGCACCTCGTCAGGCTCTAAGGCGATCCAGCAGGCTTTCACCGAGCAGATTGAAATCGCCGGCCTCAGCGAAGAGGTCAAACTGGTACAGACCGGCTGCTTCGGCCTCTGCGCGCTCGGCCCTGTCGTCATCATCTACCCCGACGGCACCTTCTACTCCAGAGTTACCACCGAGGACGTCCCCGAAATCGTTTCGGAGCACCTTCTCAAGGGCCGCGTCGTTGAGCGCCTTGTTTATGCCGACACCGGCGAAGAAAAGGTCGAAAACGTCGCCGACGTTTCTCTGGCCGACACCGCCTTCTATAAGGCGCAGCACCGCGTCGCTCTCCGCAACTGCGGCGTTATCAACCCCGAAAACATCGACGAGTACATAGCGATGGACGGCTATCAGGCTCTCGGCAAGGTTCTGACCGAAATGACCCCCGAAGAGGTCATCGACGTCGTCCTTAAATCCGGTCTCCGCGGACGCGGCGGCGCAGGATTCCCGACCGGCCGCAAGTGGTCGATGGCGAGAACTCTCGTTCCCGACGCCGACCAGAAATATGTCTGCTGCAACGCCGACGAAGGCGACCCGGGCGCGTTTATGGACCGTTCGGTCCTCGAGGGCGACCCCCACGCCGTTCTCGAAGCTATGGCGATTGCCGGATATGCGATCGGCGCAAACCAGGGCTTCATCTATGTCAGAGCGGAATATCCGATCGCCGTTTCCCGCCTCAGAATCGCAATTCAGCAGGCGCATGAATACGGACTTCTCGGTAAGAATATCTTCGGAACAGGCTTCGACTTCGACATTGAGCTCAGACTCGGCGCCGGCGCGTTCGTCTGCGGCGAAGAGACCGCGCTCATGACCTCGATCGAGGGCAAGCGCGGCGAGCCGAGACCCCGTCCTCCGTTCCCGGCGGTCAAGGGACTTTTCGGCAAGCCCACCATTCTCAACAACGTTGAAACCTACGCCAATATTCCCCAGATAATACTCAAGGGCGCCGACTGGTTCGCCTCGATGGGTACCGAGAAATCAAAGGGAACAAAGGTCTTCGCTCTCGGCGGAAAGATCAAGCACACCGGCCTCGTCGAGGTCCCGATGGGTACCACTCTCCGCCAGATCGTCGAGGAAATCGGCGGCGGAATCCCGAACGGCAAGAAGTTCAAGGCTGCCCAGACCGGCGGCCCCTCCGGCGGCTGCATCC
>CANQJB010000014.1 GCA_947624155.1 uncultured Clostridia bacterium | reverse complement strand
AATCGGGGATTGTTGAAAGAAAAGTCTTATGTCGAAAACTTGAAAAGATGTGAGTTGAAAGTTAAAAACCGTTTGAAAATTTGGCGGGTGTTAAAAATTTTTCTGTTGATTAGGACATCAACAAACTTCAACCCGCGGTTTAAGGGAATCTTTTTCAATAAAAAATTGTTGAAAACTTCGTTGAAAATTTGAAAGATCAGGGCAAAAACAACGCAAAACCGGTATTTCGGTTTTTTTCAACAGAGATTTTCCGGAATTTTACTCAGATTGCCTTGAGATTGTTGATAAGCTCGTCGACGGTTTCCTTTAAATCTCCGTTTTTCTGCATCATTTCCTTGATGTCGGCGTAGCTTATTGTCATGGTCGAGTGATTGCGTTTGAACTCCTCGCCGATCGAGGTGAACGAAAGCCCTTTGACCTCTCTGATTATGTAGATCGCGACCTTTCTCGCGAGCGAGATCTGGGCGCTGCGGTTTGCCGATCTCAGGTCCTCGGCCTGAACACCGAATGCGGCGCTGACGTCGTTTAAAATCCTGTCGACGGTGATCTCGGCGGGCTGGGCGTCGATAAGAGTTTCCTTGATAACTCTCTGAGCCATCGAAATCGAGGGAAGCTCGTTAGAGAACATCGTCAGCCCCTTGATCTTATTGACCGCGCCCTCGAGCTGGCGAATATTGTTCTTTATTTTCTCTGAAATTATTCTCGCGACGGGGTCGGGCAGGTTGAGGTCCAAAAGCTCGGCTTTGCGCTTTACTATCGCCATTCTTGTCTCAAAATCCGGCGGCTGAACGTCTGCCTGAACGCCTAAGGAGAACCTTGTCTTGATTCTCTCCTCGAGCTTCTTTATTCTGTTTGGGGAGATGTCTGAGGTGATGACTATCTGCTTTCCGGCGGTGTAGAGGTCGTTAAAGGTGTGGAAAAATTCCTCTTGGGTCATCTCCTTGCCGGCGATGAACTGGACGTCGTCCATTAAAAGAAAATCTGCGTTGCGGTATTTTTCATGGAAGGAATAGGTGTCTTCGTCGGTGATCGCCTTTACCAGCTCGTTGGTGAAGCTTTCGCCGGTGGTGTAGATAACATTGAAATCGGGATAATTCTTTCTGACCTCGTGCTCGATCGCTCTTAGAAGGTGGGTCTTTCCGAGGCCGGAATCGCCGTAGATGAACAGAGGATTGAAAACCGTTCTGCTGGTGCGGCTTGAGAGGTTGTTTTTGCCCGAGACGGCGATGCAGTAGGCATAGGCGAGCTCGTTCGACTTGCCCTTGATGAAGTTTTCAAATGTCAGCTCATAGTCGCTGCGCTGGTGGGCCGAGAGAAGATCTGCCATTCTCTGCTCGATTTCGGTGAAGCCGTCGGCGGCTTCTTTAGCCACGGGCTTTCCGCTGACGACAAATTCTACCTCAACAGGAAAACCGAGAACGACCTCAAAGGCGCGCCTGATTGTGTCGGCGTAAGCTTCCTCGGTGGTGCGGCGCATAAAATCGTTTGCCGCCGCGAGAACGGCGACGCCGTTTTCAAATTTCTGAGCCTCGAGGCTCTTGATCCACTTGTTGTAGCCTACCTCGCTGACTTTCGGATCGGCCTGACATGCGCGCTTGACGTTTTCAAACAGTTCATAGAACGAATCCATTTTATACTTCCTTCCAAAAAATATATAGTAAAGCTTTAGATTATGAATCGGCGGAGGGCCGCGAAGGCGCCGGGGTTCCTATAATAAAAAAAGCGTCTTAAAAACCAGACCCGAACCGCATATTTTTTCAATTACTATGATAGCACATTTTCTTTGTTTTTTCAAGTCTTTTTCTAAACTCAGCCTATTATAAATAGTATTCTCAACAGCGCGGATTTTTGTTCATTTCAACAAGGAAAGGCGAATAAAATCGTGAATTTAGAGAAATGGACAGGTGCATAAAAAAGCCTGAACCCCTCCAAAACCCTTCTTAGTCCTTACTGCCGGCGATTTTTAAGAAAAAAAGAGCGAAATCCCTCTTGACAAAGGAAGCCGGTTTGTTATATAATACTAGCTTGTAAGGGCATATTATGCTAACGGGGCGGTCAGCTCCGCTGACTTTAATCAAAGGAGGGTAAAAAATGGCTCAGATCAAGAGAACCTATCAGCCCAAGAAGATACACAGAAAAAAGGAGCACGGCTTCTTTAAGAGAATGTCAACCAAGAACGGCCGCAAGGTTTTGGCCCGCAGACGCGCGAAGGGAAGAGCTCGGCTCACCTACTGACGATAGGGGAATTATAACTGCGATCAACTGAAAATGTTTTCGGAAGGGCAGATTTTTACCTTGCCCTTTCCGAGCTATCGCTGAGCCGGATGACCACATTTTCGATATGTGGTCTTTCTTTTTAACGAATCACTATGCTTTATACCGACATTTTGAAAGACCCGAAGGTCTTCGCTAAAATCTATAAAAAGGGGCGCCGGGTTTCCGGGCCGGGCGTCGCCGCGTATTTTATTTTAAACCGCAGGCCATTCAACCGATTCGGCATCACCGCCGGGAAAAAAGTCGGCGGGGCAGTCCAGCGCAACCGCGCAAAGAGAATTATCCGCGCGGCATACCGAAAAAACGAGCTTTTACTTCCTATCGGATATGATATAGTGGTTGCCGCAAGGGCGGACATCTTAAAGAGAAAATCGACCGACCTCGACGGCTTTATGAAAAAAATCGCCAATGCGATGAACAGTCAGACAATATGAAAAAGCTTTTTACCTGGCTGATAAGCCTTTATCAGCGCTATATCTCGCCGCTTCACAAGCCCTGCTGCCGATATTACCCGAGCTGTTCGGAATATTCGAAGCAGGCAATCGAAAAACACGGAGTTATTAAGGGCTTTTTGCTCGCAATCTGGCGGCTTCTGCGCTGCAACCCTTACAGCGGCGGGGGAGTGGACTATGTTCCGGAAAAATTTCACCTCTATACTCTTAAAGGAGAAAGGCGCAGAAACCGAAGTTCCGCCGCAACTGAAAGGAAATAACAGTTATGATGAGAATAATCGCCATTCCGTTCGGGTGGATATTAAAGCTCTGCTATCTTCTTGTTAAAAACTACGGAATAGCCCTGCTTCTGTTCACCCTCGTTATCAAGCTGATAATGCTCCCTTCGAGCATCAAGCAGCAGAAGGCTTCGGCCAAAACCGCGCGGTTGCAGCCAAAGCTCGAACAGATCAGAAAGAAATACGCCAACAATAAGGACAAGCTCAACGAGGCGACGATGGAGCTTTATAACCAGGAGGGAGTCAGCATGGGCGGCTCCTGCCTGCCGATGATCGTCACCTATGTCATACTTTTTGCAATCATCGAGGTCGTTTATGCACCGCTGAGCTATATTTCGAGCATTCCGAAGGACAAGATCGACAGCGCTGTTCAGACCGTCGCCGATTTATACAGAGTTTCGAGCGCGGTAAAGGCAGACGTCACCGCCGACCGCCCCCAGGGGTGGACGATCTCTCAGCGCCTTGAGCAGGGAATCACCGTCGAGGAGCTTCTCGGAAAGTTAAATACTTCCGTTGAAGAATCTGTTGACGAAGAAACCGGCGAAAAGACAGAAGCAAGAGTCGGGCTGGGATACAGCGAAGAAAGGCTCACCGAACTTGTTAAAATGTTCGAGGAAAACCCCGGGCTCGACGAATATTTCAACGACTCGACAAAGGTCTCACCGAGGCTTTTAGCCGGCGGGAATACGACGAGAGCTCAGCTTATCGTCCTCTCCGCCGCCAACGACTATCCCCAGCTCTTTGATTCCGAGGTCTCTGACTTCTGCGACGATTTCGACTACACCTTCCTCGGCTTCTATCTCGGCGGATATCCTAGCTGGAAAAATATCTATGTTTTGATCCCGATCCTCTCGTTTGTCTCTCAGATCGCTCTGACCTTCCTCTCTCAGTTCTTTATGAAGCGCAACGGCCAGAACGTCTCTCAGGGCAAGGGAATGATGACGATGCTCTATCTGATGCCGCTTCTCTCGTTCTGGATCGCCTTCAGCTTCCCGGCCGGTATCGGTATCTACTGGATATACAGCTCGCTGACCGCAATTTTGCAGACAGTGTTCATGAACCTCTATTACACCCCCGCGAGACTCGAAGTAATTCTCGCCAAAGAAGCAAAGAAAAAGAGCCGCAAGCCTTCGCTCTATCAGCTCGCGCTTGAACAGCAGAAGGCCCAGCAGGGCAGCACCGGCAAGAGCCTGCTCGACGACCTCGACGAGCCGGAAGTCAAGCTGACCAAGAACGAGCGCAAGGAGATCGAGCGCCAGAAGATCAACGACGCGAGAAAGCGCCTTGTCGACGACGAGGAAGATGTTGACCCGAGAGTTCTCGAAGCGAGAAAGAGAATGGCCGAAAAATACGGCGAATAGCTCGCCGCCGATTTAAGTTAATAGCTCAACGCACTGAGTTAGAATAAATTACCCGAAAAGGAGTGCAGAAGATGAAACAAATTTTCACCGCCAAGACAGTCGAGGAAGCAAAGGCTCTCGCAGCAGCCGAGTTTAAGGTCGACGTCGAAAAGATCGAGTTCAATATCCTCGAGGAACCGAAAAAAGGACTGTTCGGAATGAAGGGCGAGGCTAAGGTCGAGGCAGAATATCACAAGACCAAGCCGGAGGTCGCTGCGGATTACATCGTCACCGTTATGGAATCAATGGGCTTTGTCGATCCCAGAGTTGAAATTACCGAAATCGACGGAGGCTCTCTCCTTGAAATCAAGGGCGAAGGGGTCGAGGGAATTATCGGCCGCCGCGGAGAGACGCTTGACGCGCTTCAGTATCTCGCGTCGCTCGCCGCCAACCGCAGCGACAAGACCTATTACCGCATTTCGACTGACTGCTGCGGCTTCAGAGCAAAGCGGAAGGTCCAGCTTGAAGAGCTTGCGAAGAAGATGGTTGCGAAGTCAAAGAAGACCGGCAGAACCGTCGCTCTTGAGCCAATGAACCCCTATGAGCGCAGAATAATTCACGCCGCGGTCGCTGAGATCGAAAACGCGACCTCGCGTTCGGTCGGTGAAGAGCCTTATCGCAAGGTTCTGATCACCTCGACCGAAAAGGTCTACCGTCCGCGCAGAAACGACCGCCGCGACAACAAAAACAACAAGAACCGCAAGGGCGGCCGCCGCCGCGAGGAATTCAAGGCGCGCTCGCTCGATATCTCCTCGAGCTTTGAAAAGGACTATAAAAAGCCCCGCCCCGAAGACGAGATCGGCACCGGGCTCTATTCCAAGATCGAATTTTAATCAGCCGGGCGGCTCCGTTTCGGAAGCCGCCCTGTGTGTTTTTAAGAGGTTCAATATGTCAACGATTGCCGCGATATCAACCCCGCCTGCCGCCGGCGGAATAGCCGTGATCAGAATCAGCGGCGAGAAAGCGATCAATATCGCCGAAAAGCTCTTTAAGCCGTTCGGCAGCCGCGCCGTCGCCGATATGCCCGGCCACACCTGCGCCTACGGCAGAATAGTCTCGGGCGGGGAGACCTTAGACGACGTTCTTCTGACGGTTTTCAGAGCGCCGAAGAGCTATACCGGCGAGGACACCGCCGAGATCTCCTGCCACGGCGGAATATATGTCAGCCGCAGGATTCTGCGGGAGGTTATCTCTTTGGGCGCCGAGCCCGCCGCCGCCGGAGAGTTCACAAAGCGCGCGTTTTTAAACGGAAAGCTCTCTCTGACCCAGGCCGAAGCCGTTGCGGACATAATCTCGGCCGAGGGAAGAAGTGCGCTTTCGAGCGCGAATCTGATGCGCGAGGGCGCGCTGTTTAAGGAGATCACTGCCGTCCGCGAAAAGCTGGTCGGGCTTTTAGCTTCGCTCGCCGCCTGGACCGACTACCCCGACGAGGATATCCCCGAGACCGACCCCGAGAGAATGGAGGCGGTTCTCGGCGAAAGCAGGAGCGATCTCGAAAAAATTCTCCGCGACTACGACTGCGGCCGGGTTTTCCGCGAGGGGATCGACTGCGTGATCGCGGGGAGGCCGAATGTCGGCAAATCGACGCTGATGAACGCGCTTTTGGGCTTTGAGCGCTCGATCGTGACCTCTTCGGCGGGGACGACCCGCGACGTCGTTGAAGAAACGCTCCGCTTAGGGGACGTTATTCTGAGAATTTCCGACACCGCCGGGCTCCGCGACGCCTCGGACGAGGCCGAGAAGATCGGCGTCAGGCTCGCAAACGAGGCGTTTGAGCGCGCCGAACTGGTGCTTCTGGTGCTCGACGGCGCCGAGCCTCTCAGCGAATATGACCGCGAGCTGCTCGAAAAGCTCCGCGGCCGCCGCCATATCGTAATCATAAACAAGTCCGATTTGCCGCAAAAATTAGACAAATCGTATATTAACAGTGAAAATATACTCGAAGTATCTGCAAAATCCCGCTCCGGCCTCGATTCTCTCCGCGAGGCGGTATATAAAATGTTCGGGCTGAGCGGCTATTCCGAGACGCCTGCGGTCTTCGCAAACGAGCGGCAGAAGCTCTGCTGCGAGCGCGCGCTCTCCGAGATCGGCGTCGCGATCGAGGCTCTGCGCTCCGGTGAGACCCTCGACGCGGTAAATGTCTGCGTCGACGCCGCAGCCGACCGGCTTTTGGAATTGACCGGCGAGAGGGCGACCGAGGCGGTAGTCAACCGGGTATTCGAGCGGTTCTGCGTCGGAAAGTGAGGAACTTATGGAAGAATTTGAAAAACTGTTTGATGAGATCAACCGGCTGAGAGAGGACGAGGCTCAGCAGTATATCGCCGTCGAGCTTGACGGCGGAAAAATCCTCGGCGGAACCAACGAGTTTAAGCTCGCCGAGGCGATCGGCGGCGAGGCTGTCGCAAAAATTCTCTGCGTCTGGCGGAACGGCGAGGTCGATCTGCCATCTGTCGCTTTCCGCAAGCTGCTTTGCAGCCTTAATTCCCGCAGCACTCACGCGAAAATTCTTATCAGAACATTTTTAGGCGGCAGCGAAGAGCTCGCCGTCAAAGAGCTTTCGGCAACGCTGCCGAGAAATAAGCTTTGAAAGGAAGCCGAAAATGGCATATATAACCAGTTATGACGCCGCGGTGATCGGCGCGGGCCACGCCGGAGTCGAGGCGGCGCTTGCGCTTTCCCGCCTCGGGCTGAAAACCGCGATTTTCACCATCAGCCTTGATTCGATCGCGAATATGCCCTGCAACCCCTCGATCGGCGGGACCGCGAAGGGCCACCTTGTCCGCGAGATCGACGCCCTCGGCGGTGAGATGGCGAAGGCAGCCGACGCGACCTTTCTCCAGAGCAGAATACTGAATCTCGGGAAGGGTCCGGCAGTCCACAGCCACCGGGTGCAGTCCGACCGTGTCAGATATCACAGCTATATGAAGCAGGTGCTTGAAAAGGAGCCGAACCTCGATATCAAGCAGGGCGAGGTAACAAAGATCGGGCTCAATGAATCTGGCGAGGTCGCCTGGGTCGAGACCCGCCTCGGCTCGCGCTATTCGGTCAGGGCGGCGATTATCTGCACCGGTACATATCTCAAAGGAAAGGTCTATGTCGGCGAGACCTCTTATGAGAGCGGCCCCGACTCAACTCTGCCCTCGACCGGGCTTTCCGACTGCCTCCGCGGCCTCGGGATCACTCTTCGGCGGTTTAAGACCGGCACTCCGGCGAGAGTACACCGCCGGTCGATCGACTTCTCGAAGCTAGAACGCCAGGACGGCGACCCCGATATCGTGCCTTTCTCGTTTGAGACAAAGGGCGAGCTGAAAAACAAGGTCTCCTGCTATGTCAGCTACACCAACGCCGAGACCCACAGAATTATCCTCGAAAGCTTAGACCGCTCGCCACTCTTTTCCGGAAAGATCGAGGGAGTCGGCCCGCGCTACTGCCCGTCGATCGAGGACAAGGTCGTCCGCTTCTCCGAAAAGCCCCGCCACCAGCTCTTTATCGAGCCGATGGGGGAGGACACCGACGAATATTATCTCCAGGGGATGTCATCGTCGCTGCCCGAAGACGTTCAGCTCCGCTTTCTGAGGACTATTGAGGGACTTGAACACGTCGAGATAATGCGCAACGCCTACGCGATCGAATATGACTGCTGCGACTCACTCGAGCTTCGGCCGACGCTTGAATTTAAGGCCGTCCCCGGGCTTTACGGCGCGGGGCAGTTCAACGGCACCTCGGGATATGAGGAGGCCGCCGCCCAGGGACTTGTCGCCGGAATCAACGCCGCGATGAAGCTTTTGGGCCGCGAGCAGATCGTCTTCGAGCGGACCAATTCCTATATCGGAACGCTGATCGACGACCTTGTCACAAAGGGGGTCATGGACCCTTACCGAATGATGACCTCGCGGAGCGAATACCGGCTGCTCCTGCGCGAGGATAACGCCGACGAGAGACTGACCCCGATCGGCTACCGGGTCGGGCTTGTTTCGGAGGAAAGATATGCCCGACTGCTTAATAAGCTTAATCTTATAGAACAAGAAGTGATGCGCCTTTGCGAGACTAAGGCCGCGCCTTCTGAGGAGCTTTCGGAGCTTCTTGTTTCACATGAAACATCGCCGATTTCCGAGCCGACGCCGCTTGCGAAGCTCTTAAAGCGGCCGCATATCGGCTATGCCGACCTCGCGCCCTTTGACCCAGAGCGCCCCGAGCTCCCGCGCGAGGTCCGGGAACAGGCGGAGATCAGAATCAAATATGAGGGCTACATTAAGATGCAGCAGGAGCAGGTCGAGCGAATGAAAAAGCTTGAGGACAGGCGGCTCGGCGATATCGACTATTCGCAGATCCGCGGGCTTAGGCTCGAGGCCGCCGAAAAGCTCGCAAAGGTCAGGCCGGTTAGCGTCGGGCAGGCGGCGAGAATCTCGGGCGTCAATCCGGCGGACATCTCGGTTCTTCTGATCTGGCTCGAACAAAAGCGCAGGGAGGGCGAATGATGCCGCTGATAAGCTTTGAAGAGTTTTCCGGCCTGTTTCAGAGCGCCGGAATCTGTGTCACGACGGAAGAGTACCGCAAATTTGCGCTCTATTCCGATCTTTTGGCCGAGAAAAACGCGGTCATGAACCTGACCGCGATCACCGAGCCGCGCGAAGTCGCCGAAAAGCACTTTTTGGACAGCATTCTGCCGCTGAAATTCTGCGATATACCCGAAAACGCAGAGCTCGCCGACGTCGGCGCAGGCGCGGGGTTTCCGAGCCTGCCGCTCGGGATAATGCGCCACGATCTTCGGCTGACGCTTATCGACAGCTTAAACAAGCGGGTGGAGTTTCTGAACGAAACTGCCGCAAAGCTCGGAATATCCGCGAGCGCGCATCATCTTCGCGCCGAAGACGCCGGAAGGGGAGAGCTCCGCGAAGCCTTTGACGTCGTCACCGCGCGGGCGGTCAGCCGCCTGCCGGTTCTCTGCGAATACTGCCTGCCGCTCGTCAGGGTCGGCGGTGTCTTCCTCGCGATGAAGGGCGGCGACTGCGCCGAGGAGCTAAGGGCGGCATATACCGCGATAAAAACCCTCGGCGGGAAGACCGAAAGGGCCGAGGAATACGCGCTGCCCTGCGGCGACCGCAGAACTCTTGTCATAATACGAAAGATCAATCCGACCCCGAAGGGCTATCCCCGTCCACAGGCGAAGATCAAGGCAAAGCCTCTCTGATAAATTTTCGTCAGATAAAGCCAAAAACCGCCGAAATATTCTGTAAAACCTCGCCGAAAGCTATCGACGGGGTTGTTTTTATGCCGAAGGAGCAGGGAAAATGTCGGAAAATTATGCTGGAAATATCGGAATAACGGTGCTAATATGGAGAAAAGGAAGTGTTAAAAATGGCGGTAATTTTCCAACAGAAAAAAGAAAAAGCGGTGGCAAAGGTGGTCGAAATTCCCTGCGAGCAGATCGCACCGAACCCCTATCAGCCGCGGCAGGACTTCGACCAACGCGAGCTTCTGAGCCTCGCCGCAAGCATCAAAGCGGACGGGATCTTGCAGCCGCTTTCGGTCAGACAGCGCGGCGACGGCTATGAGCTGATCGCGGGGGAAAGGCGGCTGCGGGCGGCGATCCTCGCGGGTCTGAACTCGGTTCCCTGCATCGTTTCGGAGGTCTCGGACCGAAGCTCGGCGCTTCTGTCGCTCGTCGAAAACATTCAGCGGAGGGATCTCGGCTTTTTCGAGGAGGCGGACGCGATCGCGCGGCTGATCGACTTCTACGGAATGACCCAGGAGGACGCGGCGCTGCGGCTCGGATATGCCCAATCGACGCTTGCGAATAAGCTCAGGCTGCGAAAACTCAGCCCCGAGGAGCGGCGGCTGATCTCGGAAAACGGCCTGACCGAGCGCCATGCGCGGGCGCTTCTGAGACTCGAAGACCCCGAAAAGCGCCTCGAAGCGCTGACGCAGATCGTCCGCAGAAAGTTGAATGTCGAGGCGTCGGACAGGCTCATCGACGCGATGCTTGAGCACGAGCGCTATAAAGAGCGCATCCGGAAGGGAAGCGTAATATTCCGCGACCTGCGGCTGTTTATGAACACCGTCAACAAGGCGGTCGAGGCGATGCAGATCGCCGGCGTCGACGTCAATGTCGACAAAAAGCAGTCGGAAGATTTTCTGGATTATCATATCAGGATACCGTTGAGCAAAAAGTGACGCAACCCGCCCCCTCCCGTTGGGAGGGGGCGGTGCTTCGATATAGCTCCCAACAACTTCTGATGGGGGAGGGGCTTAAAATAGTATGAGCGGAGCGAATACCTTTTAGTCTCCGGAGTGCGAAAGTTGTGCTTCTGTGAGTCCATGTTGATTCAAGGCGCAGGGCGTCTGAGCTCTGCCCCAAAAGCCCACAACGCCTCGACCCCTCACTTTGCGCCAAAAGCACACCTTTCCTTACCCTTCTCTGTCCATCCTCCTCCCTTAAACAACACCGCCTTTGCCAAAATGTTTCACATGAAACAAAAAACTTCCCTTACCCCCTTGCAATCCTCGAAAAATATGCTATACTTAATCTTAACTGCCGGAAACAGAAAGGGGTTGGAACATGGGAAAAATAATCGCGGTGTCGAACCAAAAGGGCGGAGTCGGCAAGTCGACGACCGTGGTGAACCTCGCCGCGGCGCTCGGCGGCAAGGGCAAAAAGGTGCTCGTCGTCGATATCGACGCTCAGGGCAACACGACTACCGGCCTCGGAGTCCGCAAGCGCGGGATAACCGAGACGGTTTATGAGGTAATAATCGGCGCCTGCCGCGCTCAGGACGCGACCGTTCCGACGGCGTTTAAAGGCGTCTCGCTGATCACATCGGCACAAAAGCTCGCCGGCGCGGAGATCGAGCTTGCAAACTTTGAAAACCGCCTGATGAGGCTGAAAATGCAGCTTTTGGGGGTCAAGGACCGCTATGACTATATCCTGATCGACTGCCCGCCGTCGCTGAGCCTGATAACCCTGAACGCGCTTGCCGCCTGCGATTCGGTTCTGATACCGATTCAGTGCGAATTCTATTCTCTCGAGGGCCTCGTTCAGCTGATGGACACGATCAAGAGGATCAAGGACGGCTACAACTCGAGAATGTATATCGAGGGAATACTTTTTACAATGTATGTCGGGAGATATAACCTGACCGCCCAGGTGGTCAGCGAGGTCAAAAAATACTTCCCGAAGGACGTTTATGAGACCGTTATACCGCGTAATGTCGCGCTTTCCGAGGCTCCTAGCCACGGAAAACCGATTATGTATTACGACCGCACATCCCGCGGCGCCGAGGCTTATGAGAGCTTTTGCGTTGAATTTTTGCAGAGGGCGCGCGAGCGCTCAAGGGCAAAGTAAAAGAGGAGTGAGAAAAATGGCAAGGTCAAAAACGATGGGAATGGGGCTTGAAGCGCTCTATTCCGACAACGGCACAAGCAATTTACAGGCGCAGAAGCTCAGGCTGACCGAGATCTCGCCGAACAAGGCGCAGCCGCGGCGCGATTTTGACGACAAGGCGCTCGAAGCGCTCGCCGATTCGATCCGCCAGCACGGCGTTCTCCAGCCGATTCTGGTCAGACCCCTGCCCGCCGGAGGCTATCAGATCGTCGCCGGAGAAAGGCGTTGGAGAGCTTCTCGGCTCGCCGGACTCGACGAAATTCCGGTCTATATCCGCGAGCTCGACGACGCCCAGGCCTCTCAGCTCGCGCTCGTCGAAAACCTCCAGCGCGAGGACTTAAACCCCGTCGAAGAGGCGCAGGGCTACCGCGCGCTGATGGAGAGCACCGGCGCAACACAGGAGGAAATATCAAAAGTGATCGGGAAGTCGCGCTCAGCAATCGCTAATTCTCTGAGGCTTCTCGGGCTGGACCGAAAGACGCTCGAAATGCTCCGGAAAGGGGAAATATCCTCCGGCCACGCAAGGGCGCTTCTATCGGTCGAGGAGCCGTCCCGCCGCGAAGAGCTCGCCCAGAGAACAAAGCGCGAGGGTCTTTCGGTCAGGCAGGTCGAGGAGCTCGCAAAGCAGCGCCCCGAACCTCAGAAAAAATCAAGAACCCGCCGCGAGAGCATCTACCACGAAGTGGAGCTTTCGTTAAAGGAGACCGCGGGCAGAGTCTGCACCGTCAAGGAGAACAAGAGCGGGGGCGGAACCATCGCGGTGGAATTTTATGACAAGGACGATCTGATGGCGATCGCGAGGCTGCTCGAAAAGCTCCGCGGGGCCGATAACTGAGAAAGAAGGATAATTAAGATGATAGACATTAGATTTTTAAGGGAAAACCCCGAGGTTGTCAAGGAAAACATCAAAAAGAAGTTTCAGGACCAAAAGCTCCCGCTCGTCGACGAGGTGATCGGGCTGGATAAGCAGTACCGCGCCGCGATAACCGAGGCCGACGGGCTCAGAGCCGACCGCAACCGACTCTCGAAGCAGATCGGCGGGCTGATGGCAAAGGGCCGGAAGGAGGAAGCCGAGGCGGTCAAAAAGCAGGTCGCCGAGAGCGCAAAGCGCCTTGAGGAGCTCGAAGCCCTCGAGGAGGAGCTCCAGAAAAAGGTCACCGACATAATGATGGTGATTCCGAATATAATCGACGCCGACGTGCCGATCGGAAAGGACGATTCCGAGAACGTCGAGCTGAAGCGCTTCGGCGAGCCGAAGGTTCCCGACTTTGAGATCCCCTATCACACCGAGATAATGGAACGCCTCGCGGGGGTCGATATGGACGGCGCGAGACGTGTTGCCGGAAACGGGTTCTATTACCTGATCGGCGACATTGCGCGGCTTCATTCCTCGATTTTGAGCTATGCCCGCGACTTCATGATCGGCCGCGGATTCACCTATGTCGTTCCGCCGTTCATGATCCGCTCCGACGTCGCAAAGGGAGTAATGAGCTTCTCCGAGATGGACGCGATGATGTATAAGATCGAGGGCGAGGACCTCTATCTGATCGGAACCAGTGAACACTCGATGATCGGCCGGTTTATCGACCAGATTGTTCCCGAGGAGAGCCTGCCGATCACCCTGACCAGCTATTCGCCCTGCTTCAGAAAGGAAAAGGGAGCCCACGGAATCGAGGAAAGAGGCGTTTACCGAATCCACCAGTTTGAAAAGCAGGAGATGATAGTCGTCTGCAAGCCGGAGGAGAGCCGCGAATGGTTCTGGAAGCTCTTGCAGAACACCGTCGATTTCTTCCGCACACTCGATATTCCGGTCAGAACTCTTGAATGCTGCTCCGGCGACCTCGCAGACTTAAAGGTCAAGTCGGTCGACGTCGAAGCGTGGAGCCCGAGGCAGAAAAAATATTTCGAGGTCGGCTCCTGCTCGAATCTCTCCGACGCCCAGGCGAGGAGGCTTAAGATCCGCGTAAACGGCGAAAAGGGCAAGTATTTCGCCCACACTCTCAACAACACCGTCGTTGCGCCGCCGAGAATGCTGATCGCATTTTTAGAAAACAATCTCAACGACGACGGAAGCGTGAACATTCCCGAGGTTCTGAGACCCTATATGGGCGGCCAGGAAAAGCTCGAGGTCCCGGGTAGAAAGTAATAGGGGAGAGGCGCACCCCATTTCACACTTCGTTCAAACATTTCAGCCATAAAACCAGACAAAAGGAGGACTTATGAAGACTTTCAAAGAAGCTTACAGGGATTATTTCAAGGTCGGCGCGGCGGTTGCCGCACACTGGCTCGACGAGGCCGCCGACACTTTGAAAACCCACTTCGACACCGTGACCTGCGAGAATGAGATGAAATACAATCTCATTCACCCCCACGACTATCCAAAGCCCGATTTCCGCCATATGCGCCCGCCGAAGCCCGGCGAAAAGCGCGAACCCCCGCCGCCTCCGGTAATCACCAACCGCGAGAGATTTATTCACCCCTCGTTGGAGACCGATTTTGCTCCCGGCGACAGAATCTATAACTTTGCGCTCGAGAACGGCCTCGGCGTCCGCGGCCACGCGCTGATGTGGCACGCAAGCTACCCTTGGGGAATTTTCGAGCAGCTCACCCCCGAGGAGCTGAGAATCAACACCGAGGAGCATTTTAAGATGGTTTCGGAACACTTCGACAAGGTATTTTGTTGGGACGTCGTCAACGAAGCCGTCGACGACCACGGCGGATATCTCAGAGAAACCGTCTTTAAAAACAAGCTCGGCGACGACTATCTCTATGAGATCTACGCCCTCGCGAGGAAGTATTTCCCCGGTAAAGAGCTGGTCTGCAACGACTACAACGAGTATAACCCCGCGAAGCGCGAGAGCATTCTTAGGCTTCTGGCAGGACTCAAAGAGCGCGGCTTGGTCGACGTCGTCGGCTGTCAGTGCCATATCAACGCGCTGATGGACAAGGAGCAGCTCGACGGTATCCGCCGCTCGCTCGATATGTATGCCGAGACAGGGCTGAAGATCCATATCACCGAGATGGACGTCAACAGCATCGACTGGAAGAACCCCGACGCGATCCCGCCAGAGGATCTCGAAAGAAAGGTCGCCGAGATCTACGGCGAGGTGTTCAAAATCTTCCGCGGCCTCAAGGGGGTTATCGAGAGCGTCACGCTCTGGGGTGTCTCGGATAAGCATAGCTGGCTCAACGGCTTCAAGAACCGCGAAGGCCGCAGAAATGCCCCGCTTCTCTTCGACGAAGAGTATAAACCTAAAGAGGCTTTACAGAGGGTAATTGATTTCTGAGGATAATAATTGTCCCGCCCCCTCCCTTAAGGGAGGGGGCGGCGCTTCGATACAGCTCCCAACTACTTTTGTTGGGGGTGGGGGATTAGATAGCATGAGCGAAGCGAATACCTTTTAGCCTCCGGAGCGCGAAAGTAGTGCTTTTGTGGTTCTACGCCGATTCAAGGCGCAGGGCGTCTGAACTATGCCACAATAAAGGGTTGGGCAGACAGCGAGTTTGCTGTCTAAAGTACGTTATCTATCTCCACCTTGAGGGGGCCGCTGGGGGACGGAAGTCCCCCAGCGGAAGGGTGAGGGGTTTTTAAAGGGGAGAGGGGACAAGGTTGGCCCCTTTCCCCTTTAGCGATTCTTTTTCCGCCGCTTTTCTGATCGTTCAGAAAAGCGGCGAAAGGGCTGCCGCACTCCGTCTCAAAAACCAACACCCTCGTCCCTCTCTCCGCAACAAAAACCGCTCCTCGCCTTACCCGCCTTCGCTTCCTTTTCCCCCAAAATCACGCAAAAAGTCAACAAACCGCCCTCAGCATTAAAAATCCCCTTGCAAACGCCGAGGATATGTAGTATACTGATAGAAGAATATCGAAAAGGGGCGAATTTCATGGAAAACAAGGTAAAAGTCAAAATCCTCGGCAGAGAGTACACCCTCGGCACCGACAACACTCCGGAATATACTCAAAACCTCGCAGCCGAGCTCGACCGCAAGATGAACGAGATGCTCGCCGAGGCGGGCAGCCTGAGCGGAATTGATGTGGCGATCCTCTGCGCTCTCGATGCAACGGACGACTCACGAAAGGCGGCCGCCAACGCCGACAATATCCGCCTTCAGCTCGGGGAATATGTCGCAGCGGCAAACCGCGCGCAGGCGAGCGCCGAAAGCTCGAAGCGTGAAATTACCGCCCTCAAACGCCGCATCGAAGAGCTCGAAGACCGTCTGAGCCAAAAGACCCCGTTCTGATGAACGTCGAGATACTTTCGCCCTGCGGCGGGCCGGAATCGGTCGACGCCGCTCTGCGAACCGGCGCCGACGCCGTCTATCTCGGCGCAAAAAATTTTTCAGCAAGACATAACGCCGTCAACTTCTCCGACGGCGCGCTCGCTGCCGCCGTTCGGGAATGTCACCGACACGGCGTTTTGGTTTATCTCGCGTTCAACACCGTTGTAATGAACAGCGAGCTCCGCGAGGCTGCCGAGCTTTTGGCGCTCGCCTGCGAGCTTTCGGTCGACGGCCTGATAATCCAGGACATGGCCGTCTATGAAATGGCCCGCGCCGCCTGCCCCGATATGCCGCTTCATGCGTCGACACAGATGACTCTCCACACCCCCTGCGGCGCAGACGCCGCCCGCGAGCTCGGTTTTTCGCGGATAGTTGCGGCGAGAGAACTCTCGCTCGGGGAACTGCGCGCCCTCTGCAACAGGGGAGTCGAAGTCGAGGCGTTCGCCCACGGCGCGCTCTGTATGTCCGTCTCGGGACAGTGCTATTTAAGCGCGATGATCGGCGGGAGAAGCGCCAACCGCGGCCTTTGCGCGGGAGCCTGCCGCCTGCCCTTTTCCGCGAAGGGCATCCCTGCCGGAAAATACGCCCTTTCGCTGAAGGATATGTCCTACTGCCCGCAGGTCAAAGAGCTCGAAGACGCCGGAATCGCCTCGCTGAAGATCGAGGGGAGAATGAAGCGGCCGGAATATGTCGCCGCTGCGACCGACGCGATGAGCCGCGCGAGAAACGGCGAACCCTTTGACTGCGAACGCCTGCGCGCCGTTTTTTCGCGGAGCGGCTTCACCGACGGCTACCTTACCGGCAAACTCGGCGCAGAGATGTTCGGCGCGAGGGAAAAGGAGGACGTCGAGGCCGCCTCCGGCGCTCTGCCCGGGTTGAGAAGGCTCTATGACAGGCCCGAAAAGCGCTTCCGGCTCGACCTTTGGCTGACGGCTTCCTCCGGCGAGCCGCTGACGCTTCGCGCCTCTGACGGCGCCCACGAGATCACCGTCTCCGACAGGCCGCCCGAGGCCGCCCTGACCCGCGAAACTCCGGCCGAGAGCCTGACCGAGCAGCTCGGAAAGCTCGGCGGAACGCTCTATGAGCCCGGAAAGATCGGCGCGACGGTCTCGCCGGGGCTTTCGGTGCCGAGGGCTGCGGTAAACGGGCTTCGCCGCCGCGCAGTCGAGGAGCTCGACCGCCTCAGAATAGCCTCGTTTTCGCCGAAAAGCTTCGACCTCTCGCGGCTGACCCTTAGCTTCCCGCAGACTAAGATAAGAAAGCTTCCGCGGCTTCGCGTCCGTGTCGAGAGGCCGGAACAGCTCGCGCTGATGCGCCTTTCGGGCGAACAGGTTGTGGTCAGTCTGTATTCCCTCGAAAGCTTCGGCGAAAAGCTCGACCCCGCTTCGACAGTCCTCGCGCTCCCGAGGTTTGACACCGACGAGCAGAGGACAAAAGACCGCCTTGTTTTCGCCAAATCTCGCGGTTTCGAAATGGTAGAATGTGGCAATATAGGGCAGATATCGCTTGTCCGTTCGCTGAGAATGATCCCGCTCGGGGGCTTCGGGCTGAACGTCGCAAACACCCTTTCCGCGCGGCACTACTTCGCAGAAGGGCTTTCGGCGCTGACCCTTTCGCCCGAGCTTCGGGCTTCGGCGCTCTCGGCGATCTCCGCATCCTGCCCCGGTTGCGAGACCGGAGCGATTATCTACGGCCGACTGCCGCTGATGCTGACCCGAAACTGCCCGATCGCCGCCGAGCTCGGCTGCAAGCGCTGCACCGGCTGCCTGACCGACCGCACCGGCGCGGTCTTTCCGATAATCTGCCGCCGCGAGATCGGAATTTATGAGCTTCTGAATTCCCGCCCGGTCTTCCTCGCCGACCGACTTAACGACTTCAACCTCGATTTCGCCGACCTCTATTTCAGTGTCGAGACGCCGGAGGAGGCCGCCGATATCCTCGAAAAATACCGCAGCGGCGCCGGGCCGATGGGCGAATTCACCCGCGGGCTCTATTACCGCGGCGTAGAATAAGTCAAAAACCGAAAGGATAAATATAATGAAACTCACCTTTAAAAAGCTTCGTGAAAGCGCGATTATCCCCGCCAGAGCGACAAAACAGAGCGCCGGCCTCGATCTTCACGCCTGCATCGAAAAGCCGACCGAGATCCCTGTCGGAGAAATCGTCAGTTTTCCGACCGGCGTCGCGGTCTGCCCCGAAAGCGCCGACGTCGTGATGCTCGTCTTTCCGAGGAGCGGCCTCGGGCTCAGAAACGGGATCACCCTGCCGAACTGCGTCGGGGTCATCGACTCGGATTACCGCGGCGAGATCGTCGTTCCGCTTATCAACCACGGCCGCGAGCCCTATGTAATGCAGCCCGGCGAGAGGCTCGCCCAGCTTGTGACCGTTCCGGTGATCTTTCCCGAGACCGAGACCGCCGAGGAGCTTCCCGAAAGCGAACGCGGGACCGCAGGATTCGGGTCCTCAGGCAGATTCTGAGCACACCTCTTTAAAGAGCAGGATCAGCGCGGCCATGCAGGGGATAACCATCAGGCCGTTGAAGATGTCGCTGAGCTGCCAGACCGCTTCAAGGCTCATCACCGCGCCGAAAAACGCCGCGAGGGAATAAGCCGCGCAATAGGGGAGTCTCAGCTTCGGTGAGAGAAAATCCGCCGCCGACTGCCCAATCTGCGACCAGCCGACCGCTGTCGCAAGGGCGAAACCCGCCGTGCAGAGCGCCGAAAAGCATCCCGCCGCTTTTCCGAACACCCCCGAAGCAGCCTGAGCGACAAGCTCGGCGCCGTCGGGGCAGTCGGGGGAATATGCCCCCGAGCAGAGTATCGCGAGGGCGGTCAGAGTGCAGATAACAAACGTGTCGATTACGACTTCGAGCATATTCATCAGCCCCTGCCGGTCGGGGCTTTCGACCGACGACGCGCCGTGGACTGCGGCGGTGGTGCCGAGCCCCGCTTCGTTTGAGAATACCCCGCGCCGAAAGCCGGTGCTGATCGCGGCCGCGGCACCGAAGCCCGCCGCGCCTCCGGCGGTCTGTCTCAGCCCGAAGGCAGAGCGGAAAATTTCCGAAAAAACGCCGGGCAGAGCCGCCGCGTTGAGAACTATCACCGCGCCTGCGCCGAACACATATATCCCCGCGAGGAGCGGAACCGCCCGCTCGCAAAGTTTCGCCGCGAAGTCCTTCCCGAGCAGGCAGAGAAGCACCGCCACGGCGGCGGCAGCTCCGCAGACCGCTGGCGAAAGCCCGAACTGCGATTTGAGCGCCGAGGCCGCCGAGTTGGTCTGGGCCATGCAGCCCATTCCGAGCGAGGCTAAAACACAGAAAAGCGCATAGATTCGGGCAGTCCGGTCCATTCCGAGCCCGTCGCGCAAGGAGAACCATATACCTCCGGCGGGGGAGCCGTCGGGCGAGCGGCCGCGGTATCTGACCGAGAGAACGCCCTCGGCGTAGGCGACCGCCATTCCCAGAAACGCCGATACCCAGAGCCAGAAGACCGCTCCGGGGCCGCCGAGAGTCAGAGCCGTCGCGACGCCGGTGACCGAGCCGGTGCCGACAGTCGCCGCGAGCGAGGTCGAGAGCGACTGAAAGGGGGTCAGTCCGCCGCCTCCCGAATTTTTGAGGCAGAAGGGCAGCTCGCCGAGCCGCCGCAGCTGCGGGAGCCTCAGCTTAAAGCTGTATGCCGCGCCGACCGAAAGTATCAGCCCGACAGTCGGCAGCCCCCAGATTCCGTCGCTTAGAATTTTCAGAATATCCGTAAATAACACCCCCGAAGGAAGATGAAAGACAATGAGAAAATACAGCCTCAAGCCCGCCGCGCAATATCTGATCTGCGGAGCGCTTTTGATTCTCGCAGCCGCGGCGACAATTCTCGCGAGGATATATCTCAGCTCCTTTGAAATTCTTATGTACAGCCTGATCGGAATATTCTGGACAGGCGCGGTGCTGTTCGGGGTGATCCTTTTGCCTATGTATTTCCGCAGAACGGTAATTTACATCTCGTCGAATGAGATAACCGTTCACACCGGCCTGATAATGCTCCGGCGGGACCAGATGAAGATGCAGGCGGTGCAGTATGTCACCCGAATGTCGCTGCCGCTCGCGAACCTCTCGGGGTTTAATTTCATTGTCGTCAGAGCTTTGGGCGGAAGCTTAATTCTGCCGTTTCTGAACGCCGTCGACTGCGACGAAATAATGGGAATTTTGCAGCTCGAAATTTCAAAGAGGCAGTAAAGCCCGTCCACTTTACAGGAAAGGAGCGAAGCGGTTTTGGAGAAGACAGGAAGACAGCACCCGATAAGGCTTTTGTCATATACGACGAGATATTTCTGGCTGCTGATAATCCCGCTGGCGAGAAGCTTTTATTCTCTGAGCTTCGAGTTTGACGCGCTTCGGGTCTGGCTCAGAGGCGCCTGGCTCGACCTTCTGGTTCTCGCGGCGATAATCTGCTTCGCCTGGATTCGTTGGCTGAGCGTCTGGTTTTCCTTTGACAGCGAAAAAATAGTCCTCCGTCGGGGAATCTACCTGATGACAGAGGACACCGTTTATTATTCAAATATCACTACTCTGAGTATAAAACAGAGCATAATATACAGAATGTTGGGCGCAAGCACGGTATATATCGCAACGAACGCCGGAAATTTCGACGCCGCCGACGTCACTATCACGATGAGAAAATCCGACGCTGACCGTCTCTATGAGGCCGCGAAGGGTTCGCGTCAGCGCAGCCTCAACTACTCGATCTCGCCGAATAAGCTTCGGCTGCTCCTGTTTTCGCTGCTGTTCTCCTCGACCCTTTCGGGCGTGCTGATAATAATCGCGCTGCTGCTTGAAACCGGCGAGATCTTCGACCGAGAGATCGAGGCGCGGCTTCTGCTCGACACCCTGACCGAGGCGGTGAACCGCTTTGCGCGATATGTCCCGCCTGCGATCTCGGCGATAATAATCGTTCTCGCCGGGGGCTGGGCGCTGTCGTTCGGCTCGAATCTGATCTCCTTCTGGGGGTTTGTCCTGACGAAATGCACCGACAGCCTCTATGTCAAGAGCGGGATATTGGCGAAAAACCGCCACATTCTCCTCCGCGACAGAATCAACTTTATCGACCTCAAGCAGAGCTTTACAAGCAAGGTCTTTAACGTCAGCTCGCTCCACGCCAACTGCTCGGGCTACGGCTCGACCGGCCGCAACGAGCTCTCGGTGATACTGCCGATCACCACCCGAAAGGAGATAAACGGCGCGCTGAAGGAGGTTTTTCCCGACTATCCGCGGCCGCGTATCGAGCTGAAAAGCAACCCGCGGAGCTATCCGGGGTTCTTTATCTGGCCCCTGGTGTTGGCTTTAATCCCGGCGGCGGGGTTTGTTGCCAGCTATTATCTTCTCCCGAGCTGGTATCAGGTCGCATATCCCGCGGTCGCGATAACCGTTATCCCCGCGATTTGGCTCGCGATGTGCAAAACTCTTTCGATGTTCATCACCGGCCTCGGCTTCAACGAGGGCTATCTGACCCTGCGCTATTCGCGGCTTTACACCTTCCACACGGTTGTTATCCCCCGCGATCGGATCACCAAGATCAGGATCCGCCAGTCGCCGTTTCAGAGGATCGGCGGGAGCTGCTCGGTTTCGGTTTATACCAGCTCCGACGCGAAGACGAGGCATTATATCTACGGCCTGCGGCTCGACCGCACGCTCGCGTTCTTCGAGCGAAACGGGTTTGATCTTTACTATACCGAAGCGCCGGGGAAATAATTTGACGCAGCTATTTTGAACGAAAGAATTGCAAAAGGGAGAGGGGGCTCCTTGTCCCCTCTCCCTTTTAGAACTTCCTCGCCGTGGGGTTTTATATCTGATATCTGACTTCTGATTTTTGTCTTCTTGCGCGCCGCATGGGCTCCCCGTTAATTTACCTTTATTCCAGTACCGACGTCTCCTCGGCGGTCTCAAAATACTCCGCAAGCTCGGCGCCGCAGCTCTCGCCGGCGATGAAATATCCTCTTGAATCCCAGCTTCCGGAGGGCAGCCGATATGTCGCGGGCGACGAACTGCTGCCGATCAGATGCTCATAAGCCTCGCGGACCTCGCCGAAGCTCTTTGAGGTGATATCGGTGTCGGAGTTGTTATAGATCGTGTTGAAGATGCTCTGAATGTTCGAGATAACCGCCTTTGAGTTGTTCCGGCAGGCGGAATTTATCAGCGCGACCGAAAGCTCGCCGACAACCTGCTGGCGGGTGGAGCTGCCGTTTTCATAGAGCGGGTAGATCATTATTTTTCTGATGTCGTCGCCGTAGAGGATTCGCGTCGCAGGCCCCTGGGCGAAGCTGGTGATCTCGCCGGTCTCCTCGTTGCGGTAATAGAGCTCCTGCGGGAAGGTGTAGGAATCGGTGCCGCCGAGGCTTTCGACAAGCTTTTTCCAGCCCTCGTTTGAGATCTTGATATATTTGTCGACCGTCACTCCGAGAGCGTTTTCAACGCCCTGTTTGAGATAAGACATTCCTCCGGCGTTAAAGAGCGATGCGACGGTTCCCTCGGTGCCGCTGACCTGAGTCCAGGTATAGGGCGAAACGGGGACGATCTTGATCGCGGGCTCATCGGGCAGAACTCTGATAAGCGCCATCGCGTTGATGTCGGTTCCCTCCGTGCCGATAAAGAGGATCGTTTCGCGGGCGGCCGAATAGTCCGGCTCGACATATTCCTCGTCGGCGGAATCGCTTCGGTCGGCGGCGGCCTCGCGCTCGAGCTTTGGCTGGGTCACAAATACGTCGAGAAGGACAAGCGCCGCAAAGCCGAACACCACCAGGCTGATCAGCATTGTGACGGCATAAACCAGAAATACAGGAGTCTGACTCGGTCTTTTCGCCATTTTGTGTCCTCCTTTTCAAACAAAATTTATTTAAGCGGTTGCAATTTTGGGCTCAAGGGTGTAGAATATCATTTGAAGACTGCCCGAGTCGGTTGAGGTCGATTATGTCGATGCTCAGCCCCTGCCGCCTCGCCATCGCGATCGTCTGGCCGGTGCCGCTTTTATAGTCCGATACCGCCCCGATCAGAAGCGACGAGTGGCGGACCATATAGTCGTTTCGCGCCTTGAAATTCGAGATGTCATAGACGTCGCTGAGGGTGACAAAGCTGTCGCAGCCCTCTTTGAGCTCCAAATAGTCCTCGAGGTCGGCTCCGCGGCGGCCGCTGATCTCTCCGCTGAACGGCGAAACGCAGACCAGCTTCAGCTCGCCGAACTCCTTTTTGAGCCGCAAAACTGTCTGCCCCGCCCAGATGTCGATTCCTCTCTGCATTCCGCAGAGGAAGATGTCATATCCCCGGCAGATCGCGAAAAGGGTGCGCCTTTCGAGCTCGTCGAGCAGCAGCCCGAAAAGCTCCGGACTGGCGGTGATGTTTCTAATCTTTTCGGGACGGTGGCCGGTGAAGCAGGCCGTTCTGAGCGGCTCCTGAGTCAGACTGCTCTCGATCATCGCTCTCCCCCTCTCGGACGTTTACACTCTATAATACCACACCTGTCTTTATTTTTCAAGTGCCGTTGCCAAATCGTAATTATTTTTAATATATTTTTCGGAGGTTTCAATGCAAAAGCTCAGAAAAGAAGATCTGAAGCGCGCCTGGGCCGAGATCTCGCTGCCCCGCCTGCGCAGGAATGTTGAAAAATGCCGTTCTCTTCTGCCGGAGGGAGTTGAAATGATGTGCGTCGCAAAGGCGAACTGCTACGGCCACGGAATAGAAAACATCATACCCTGTCTCGAAAACGACTGCGGGGCCGACTGGTTCGCGGTCTCAAATCTTGTCGAGGCGATCGAGCTGCGCGACCTCGGCGTCGCCGGGGAGATACTTATTCTCGGCTATACTCCGCCGAAAAACGCGCCGGAGCTTATCGAATACGACATTATTCAGGCCGTCACCGAGACCGAATATGCCGAAAAGCTCTCCCGCGAGAGTCCGAAAGGCGAGCGGGTGAGATGCCACCTAGCGGTCGACACCGGAATGACCCGAATCGGGATCAGGGGCGTAACAAAAGACCTCGCCGACGAAGCCGAAAAGATATTCCGGCTGCCGGGGCTAGAGGTCGAGGGGATATTTACCCACCTCGCCGTCGCCGACAGCGAGGAAAAAGAGGATATCGACTACACTAACGCCCAGATCGAGGCGCTTTGGGAGCTCAAAAAGGAGCTCAACCGGCGGCTGATAATTGTCGGAAAGGTCCATTTTCTCAACTCCGCAGGCGCGGCATACCACCGCGACCCGCGCTCCGATTTTGCCCGCTTCGGAATTATGCTCTACGGGCTTCGGCCGAACGGCGTCCGCGAGCTTCCGGTCAGCCTTGAACCGGTGATGGAGCTCAAAGCCGCGGTCTCCCAGATCAAAAGGGTCGAGGCCGGAACCGATATCAGCTACGGCAGAACCTTTAAAACCGACCGCGAGACCTCTGTCGCCGTTGTGACTATCGGCTATGCCGACGGCTATCCGCGCCAGCTTTCCGGCCGCGCCGAAGTCCTTATCCGCGGGCAGAGGGCAAAGGTTCTCGGCAGAATCTGCATGGATCAGCTTATGATCGACGTGACCGACATTCCCGACGCTCGCGAGGGCGACGTCGTTACCCTCTTCGGGCGGGACGGCGGCGAGGAGATCACCGCCGACGAGATCGCCGAGAAGATCGGGACGATCGGCTATGAGATAGTCTGCGGTATCAGCCCGAGAGTGCCGAGAGTCGCCGTTGACGATTAAAACGGGCGCACAAGCAGTAAAAACAGCCTTAAATATTACATATAGTATAGGGATTTGCCATGAAATTGCTTCGGGAATTCAGTGTCGGGCGGTTTCGCGCCGAGGAATATGACCTTCTCGGCTCGACCAACGACTTTTTAAAGGAGCGGGCCTCGGCCGGCGAGAGCGATCTCGCGGCAATCGCGGTCAGGCAGTCGGGAGGAAAGGGCCGGCTCGGCCGCAGCTTTTACAGCCCGAAATCGGGGCTTTATCTATCGGCTCTTCTGCGGAATATCCCGACCGGCTCAGCTCTGCTTCTGACCCCTGCGGCGGCGGTAGCGGCGGCGAGAGCCTGCGAGGACTGCGGCGCGAAGGAGATCGGAATAAAATGGGTCAACGACCTCTATTCCGGCGGGAAGAAGGTCTGCGGGATACTGACTGAGTCTCAGATAAGCCCCGCGGGGAGCGAACTGAGCTGGGCGGTCGTCGGAATCGGAATCAATATCGAGGAGCCGGAGGAAGGATTTCCGCCGGAGATCAAAGACCGCGCCGGAGCGGCGTTTCAGAGGAACTTCCCCGGTCTGCGCGAAAAGCTCGCCGAAGCTCTGCTGTTGAGGCTCGGAGAGGCGCTCGACGGCCTCGCCGAAAAGGAGTTTTTAGAGGAATATCGCGCGCGCTCGATTCTGATCGGGCGGGAGGTTTATGCCGGAGGGGAAAAGTGCCTTGTCGAGGGGATAGACGAAAACTGCGGCCTTGTTGTCGTTACCCCGCGGGGGCGAAAAACGCTGACGGCGGGGGAAGTCAGCGTCAGACTCTGAGAAAAATTGCGGAAAAATTCGGGATTTACTCTTGACATTTCCGCGGCGGTCTGCTACAATAGATAAAATTTTCACTTTTACGGTCGAAAATGAACAAAAAAGGGAGGATAAATATGCTTCAAACCAACGCAAACCTGAAATTCGGCAAGGAGGGTCTGACCTTCGACGACGTTTTGCTGATCCCCGCGGAATCTGACGTCACCCCAAACATGGTAAGCCTCGGAACAAAGCTTTCTGACGGACTTGTGCTGAATGTCCCGATAATGACTTCGGCAATGGACACCGTCACCGAATCCCGAATGGCGATCGCTGTCGCAAGAGAGGGCGGCATCGGAATCATTCACAAGAATATGACCATCGACCGCCAGGCCGACGAGGTCGACATGGTCAAGCGCTCGCAGAACGGCGTTATCGCCCGCCCGTTTTATCTTTCAGCGGACCACCTTGTCGCCGACGCCGACGAGCTGATGGCGAAATACAAGATCTCCGGAGTTCCGATAGTCGGAAGCGACGGAAGACTCTGCGGAATCATCACCAACCGCGATATGCGCTTTGTCAGCGACTTCTCGATGAAGATCTCTGACGTTATGACAAAGGAAAACCTTGTCACCGCCCCCGAGGGAACCACTCTCGAACAGGCACAGGACATTCTCAGAAGCTATAAAATCGAAAAGCTCCCGCTTGTCGATTCGGACGGCAGACTCAAAGGGCTTATCACCATTAAAGACATCGAAAAGGCGGTCAAATATCCTAACCGCGCGATCGACAAAGAGGGACGCCTTGTTGTCGGCGCGGCGATCGGCGTCACCGACGACGTTTTGGACCGAGCCGGAGCTCTTGTCGACGCTCAGGTCGACTGCCTCGTTCTCGATTCGGCTCACGGGCATTCCCGCAATATCATCAACTGCCTCGAAAAGGTCAAGAACAGGTTCCCGGAGGTAACTGTCATCGCCGGAAACGTCGCGACAGCCGAGGGGACGGAGGCTCTTATCAAGGCCGGAGCGGACTGCGTCAAGGTCGGAATCGGCCCCGGCTCGATCTGCACCACCCGCGTTATCGCCGGAGTCGGAGTTCCTCAGATCACCGCCGTTTACGATGCCGCCTGCATGGCCGCGAAATATAACATTCCGGTCATCGCCGACGGGGGAATCAAATATTCCGGCGACATCGTAAAGGCTCTTGCCGCCGGAGCGAGCTGCGTAATGCTCGGCTCACTGCTCGCGGGCTGCGACGAAGCCCCCGGCGAGGTAGAGATCTATCAGGGGCGCTCCTTTAAGGTTTACAGAGGAATGGGCAGCCTCGGCGCGATGGCCGCAGGCTCTAAGGACCGCTATTTCCAGACCGGCTCGAAAAAGCTCGTCCCCGAGGGAGTTGAGGGAAGAGTGCCTTATAAGGGACTTCTTTCCGACACGGTCTTCCAGCTTTGCGGAGGAATCAGGAGCGGAATGGGCTATTGCGGCTGCAAGGACATTTCCGAGCTTCACGAAAAGACCCGATTTGTCAGAATCACCGGCGCAGGGCTTAAGGAAAGCCACCCGCACGATATTTATATCACTAAGGAAGCGCCGAACTACTCGACGCAAGTATAAAATTTACGGGGAACCCCGAGCGGGTTCCCCGTAAACCTCTCCTGCATGGCCTCCGCTCGCCGCTTCGGCCATAAAGGTATAAAATTCGGGAAGTGAATTTGAGTCTGTCGATTCTCGACAGACTCTGACGGGAAACCCCGAACTGGTTTCCCGTAAACCTTTCCTGCATGGCCTCCGCTCGCCGCTTCGGCCATATAGGTATAAAATTCGGGAAGTAAATTCCCGAATTTTATGTTTTAATAGCGGGATAGGGAAGACTGCGCTGACTTATTGCATTTGCTCACAAAAAATCCCGCTCCCTGCAAAGCGGAGAGCGGATTTTCATTTTAAAGAATTTCGTCCTCGTCGACATCGTCGCCGTCGGTAATTGTGAGCTCTTCGCCGAGCATCACCTTTCTGAGCGCCTCAAACTCCTCGTTTGAAAGGGTAACGCCCTTGCCCATTCTCTGGTGGTCGGGCGACCACTCGCGGATATCGTATTTTGCCGGATAATCGTTCCAGCTCACCTTGTTGAGCTCCTTTGTCCAGCCGCGCGGGCTCTCGCCCAGAACGGCGATCTGCTCGGTGATGACATATTTCAGCTCCGCCATCAATTTTCACCCCCTTTTAAGTTTTTAAGTAACGGCAGCCGCTTAAGAAGCTTTTCAGGAATTATCAGCGGCAGAATCTTTAACAGCTCCCTGAAATTGAACGCGAAGACTAAGATAAACACTCCGGCGAGCGCGGGATATACCCAAAGGCCGGAAAACTGGTTCAGAACGGTCATCAAAAACAGAAGGCAGGTGTTGATTAAGATTTTCGGAAGCGAGAAGCTGAACCTGATTATCTTTGAAGTGTCGAAAAGCCGGAAGAAGAAGACCGCGAAATAGGCGGCGAGAGTCGCGCCTGCCGCGCCGTAGATCCCGAAGCGGGGGATCAGCGCGAAATTAAGGATTATGTTGATCAGCCCTGCGGCCAAAGAGGTCATAAACGAACGCTTGGTGCGCTTTTCGGCGATATAGACAGACCCGAGAAAGACGTTGAAGCAGGTGAATACCGTCGCGACGGTAAGGATCGGGGAATAGAGCATCGCTTCGTGATAAGCGGAATTGACCCAGATATAGGTCAGCGGGCGGTTGATTAAAAGCACTCCCGCGGCGATAAGATACATAAACGACTGGTTGAGCCGAAAGACCTTTGTATAAAACTCCTCGCGGCCCTCAGAGCCGTTTTCCTGAATCGCCGACATATTCCACGCCTGGGAGAACATTGTGAATATCGTGGTTATTATCGTCGGGAGTTTATATGCGACGGTGTTGATGCCGTTCATCGCTTCGCCGTGGAAATATACTATTATAAAGCGGTCGGAGATCGAGGTTATCAGCCAGAGCAGAGTTGTCGGGACAAGCGGCGCGCAGTAGCGCAGCATTTCCTTTAACGAGCTGAGCGAGAAGCTCCTCGGGCGGACATGGCGCCAAAGACCTCCGGCAAAGAACAAAAATACGCTTGAGCAGAAGTCCGAGAGGATTATCGCGAGAAGATAGCCGGTCACTCCCCACTTAAAGCCGAGCAGGAATATCAGGTTGAAGATTATCATCTCGAGGGTGGTCAGTATTCCATCGAAGGCGAATAGTCTGACCTTTTCGAGCGAGCGGACATAAGTCGCGTTGAGCTGTTTCAGCGAGGCGGTCCAGACATATATATAAAGTATCAGACTGTTGCCGCGCAGAAAGTCGAGTTTTGAAAGCAGAGGAAAGATCGCCGCCATTATTCCGAGCCCGGCGAAGACTACCCCGAGGCAGGTGGTGTATATCGTCCGCCGCTGGTCGGCGGTTTTAGCGTCAAGGCCGAAGCGCAGGGCGGCTTCCGAGACCGAAAGGGTGAAGATCGGCAGAAGAATGTTAGCTGTCTGGGCGATCAGGTCGGCGCTGCCGTATTCCGCAGTCGAGAGCGCGGCGGTATAAAGCGGGACAAGGATCAGCACCAGCAGCTTTGAGCCGAAGGAGCCGATCGCGAAGATTATGGTATTTGAAAAGAGCTTTTTATAGCTCTGGTTGGATATCGCCACATTCCCGCCGCCTTTCTTAACAGTATTATAACTGCTCGGAGGAAAAAAATCAATATTTTTCCGCAAAACTTAACAGGGACTTGAAAAAGGCGGGGCGGTTGTGGTATAATATCAAAAAACGAAACAGACTTATCGCGCGCAAACCGGCGCTGCCGAAAGGAGATAATTTTATGAAAAAGGTTTTAAAGGTCATTGCGGCGGCAGCCGCGATCGCGGGGGCGCTTTTCCTTCTGAAATTTGCCGCGGAGGTTCTCTGCTCCTGCCGACACAGATATTTTGAAGTCGGAGAGTGAACGAACTGACCCCTTGCAAACGCAAATGTGAACAAAAAATAAAACTCGGGAATTCATTTCCCGAGTTTTATACATTTATGGCCTAAGCGGCGAGCGCAGGCCATGCAGGAAAGGGTTACGGGAAACCCGCCCGGGGTTCCCCGTCATAGCCTCACGAGCAGAACACATGGTCTCCGATGGTGGTGATCACCGGCCTCGAGCGTATCCACTTGTTTGAGGTCTTCGCAGGGTTGTAATAATAGATCGCGCCGCCGGTCGGGTCCCAGCCGTTGAGTGCGTCCCGCGCCGCGTTATATGCCGAGGAAGCTACCGGTTCCCAGAACTGCCCGTCGTCGACAGCGGTAAAAGCTCCGTTCTGATAGATGACCCCCGAGATCGTGTCGGGGAATGATGGGTGCTGCACCCGGTTCAGAACGACCGCGCCGACCGCGACCTGGCCGGTGTAGGGCTCGCCGCGCGCCTCGGCCGAGATTATCCTCGCGAGAAGGTTGATATTCGATTCCGTCGCCTTCGGCACAGTTCCGACACTGATACCGAGGGCGCTGAGCGTCTGAGGACCGGCGATCCCGTCGACCGTCAGCCCCTTCTGGCGCTGAAACTTTTTGACTGCGGCCTGGGTCTGGGTTCCGTAATAGCCGGTGATGTCGGCGCTGAACAGCCCGCGCTCTTTAAGAGCCTCCTGGATCGCGCTGACCTCCTTGCCCGAGGAGCCGACCTTTGAAAGAACCTCCTGCCGCTCAATATTTTGACATATCAAAGAAACTAAAGACATACATATTATAAACGCCGCCAGCATATAATAATAAGGCCGGCGCTTTTTTATGGGTGCTGTCATTTAACATCTCTCCTTTTCGGTGTTTGCCCTTATTATTCCGCAGACGCGCCCTTTAATCCCCGCCCGGCGCAGGTATTATTTTCCGACGGAAAACTGCACAATTTGCCTGCACGCCAAGAAGACAAATTGTGCAGTTGAACAAATTGCGAAAAACCCCTTGACAAGCGGGCGAAAAAGTGATAAGCTACAAAAGCTGTCCGACGAGGACAAGCGCCGAAGCTTTACAGCTAAAAACTTTCCAAAAAAGTTTTAAAAACCCCTTGACAGAGAGCTTGAGATATGATAAAATAATCGAGCGCCTTTCGCGA
>CANQJB010000013.1 GCA_947624155.1 uncultured Clostridia bacterium | reverse complement strand
ATCTCAAACGCAAAAAGTGCGCCCTCTCTCCCTCTTATCTCCTTAAAGTCTTTGCCTCGTAAGCGATTACCCTGTCCATCTTCCCCTTTGCTCTTGATTTATCTTCGCGAATGATGTATAATAGCTTCATACGCGAATTTTTATGCACCGAAAGGAGCTTCGGTATGAACCCCATTCTCAAAAACAAATTTTACCTCTATATGACTGAGTTTTTTGCCGGAATGTCGGTAATGGCGGTCGAGCTCGGCGCGTCGCGGCTTCTTGCACCCTATTTCAGCTCGTCTCAGATCGTCTGGACAATAATCATCGGCACGATAATGATCGCGATGGCGCTCGGAAACATCTACGGCGGCCGCTCGGCAGATAAAAACCCCGATCCGGACAGGCTCTATTTCCGAATCATTATCGCGGCGGTATGGCTCGCGGCGATACCGGTTCTCGGAAAATATGTGATAGTCGGCATCTCCGGCGTGATGATCTTCGCGGTCAGCTCAAATCTTCTGATATGGGCGGCGTTCGCGGCCTGCATGATCGTCTTCGTCTTCCCGCTCTTCCTGCTCGGAACGGTGACCCCCTCGCTGGTCAAATATACCGTCGACAGCCTCGACCGCTCCGGCCGCACCGTCGGGCTTCTGAACGCCTCAAACACTATCGGCAGCATTATCGGCACCTTTGTCCCGACCTTTGTGACGATCCCGGCGGTCGGTACTTCGGCGACATTTTTGATCTTCGCGGGAATCCTCCTTATTCTCGCTGCGGTATATTTCATCAGCGCGAGGAGAAAGCTTGTCCATGTCGCAATAGCCGTCGCGGTGACGGTTGTCTGCTGCATTTTCGGAGCGGTTTCGAGCTTCGCTTTCTGGCAGGACGATATCGAGTATGAGGGCGAGTCGGTCTATAATTACTTGCAGGTCACCGAGGACGAGGACGAGGTCATTCTCTCGACAAACGTTCTCTTCGGCGTTCAGTCGATGCTCGAAAAATCCGGCGGGCTGACCGGAATGTATTACGACTACGCGATGGCCGCACCCTATATGGCCGGAGTGCATGAAAAGGACAGTCTTGACATTCTGATCCTCGGAATGGGTACCGGCACCTATGCGACACAGTGCTCGCGATATTTCGACAACCTGAATTTCGAGGGCGTTGAGATCGACGAAAAGATAATCGCGCTCTCGCGGAAATATTTCGAGCTGCCCGAGTCGGTCGAGGTGACTCTCTATGACGGCAGGGCTTATCTCGAAGCGATAGATAAAACCTACGATATAATAATGGTCGACGCCTATCAGGACATCACGATACCCTTTCAGATGTCGACTGTCGAGTTCTTCAGCCTCGTCAGAGATCACTTAAACGACGGCGGGGTGATGGTCATGAACATGAATATGAAAACCGGCGGCGAGGACAGCATCAACGCCCACCTCTGCGACACCGTTTCGACGGTTTTCGACACCGTTTACACCGTCGACGTCGGGAGATCGTCTAACGTCGAGCTTTTCGCCGCAAATGGCACCGACATTCTCGGCAGAATGACTGAAAACGTCGGATTTGAGGAGAACGCTCAGCTCAACGCGCTGATGGTTCAGATTCTCGAAAATCTCGCCGAATATGTCCCGGGGGACAGAGTTATGACCGACGACAAAGCGCCGGTCGAGCTGCTCGGAATGAAGGCGATCGACTCGCTGATCTTCGACGAGGTCGGATATTATAAGGCGATATTTAAGCAGGGAGGCTTTAAGTCCCTGATAAACAGCCTCAGTTAGGGAGAATGACATGACAGATGAAAAGCTTGCCGCCCAAAAGGCGGCGTCTGATGCGAAATACATAAGAATGACCACCGAGCCGGTCGAAAAGCTGGTTGCCCAGCTTTCGGTGCCGACGATAATCAGTATGCTGGTCACATCGTTCTATAACCTCGCGGACACCTTCTTTGTCCGCCAGCTCGAAAGCGATTCGATGATCGCCGCAGTCGGTATCGTCTTCCCGCTGATGGCGATAATACAGTCCTTCGGCTTCTTCTGCGGCCACGGTTCGGGAAACTATATCTCCCGGGCGTTCGGCCGGCGCGACTATGACGACGCCGAAAAAATGGCCGCGACCGGCTTCGGATATGCCGTAATCTTCGGGCTGATGATCTGCGTTTTCGGCACTCTCTTCCGCTCGCCGCTTGTGACGCTTCTCGGCGCAAAGACCGAGGCCGCCGCTTCTGCGACCGCAGACTATATGCAGTGGATACTCTTCGCCGCGCCATTTATGACCGGCGCGATAGTGATGAACAATCAGCTAAGAATGCAGGGCAACGCATTCTTTGCGATGCTCGGGCTGACCTCGGGCTCGATACTTAATTTAGTCCTCGACCCGATATTCATCTTCAAAAACAGCGACGCCCTTTTCGGCGACGCATTCACAATGCCGTTCGGAATCGGAATGGGGGTAGGCGGCGCAGCTCTCGCGACCGGAATCAGCCAGACCGTCAGCTTTGTCGTCCTCGCGCTCGGAATACATTTCAGCGACAACATAAAAATTCACCTTAAAAACTTCTCGTTCAGACCCTATTATTTCAGAGGCATCGTCCAGGGCGGGCTGCCGTCGCTTGTCCGCCAGGGGCTCGCGAGCGTCGCAACTACGACGCTCAATCAGGCGGTCGGGCTTTATATCGCCAGCGGCGAGACTATCGACGCCGTTCAGGCCGCGATGACCGGCGTCTCGAAGCTGATGAACTTCGCTTCCTCGGCGCTGATCGGCTTCGGCCAGGGGTTCCAGCCGGTCTGCGGCTTCAACTACGGCGCAAAGCGATATGACCGCGTCAGGGGCGCCTATTATTTCTGCTTTAAGCTCAGCTTCTGCGTGCTGGTCGTTCTCTCGGCGGCCGGAATAATCTTCGCGCGGCCGATAACCGCGGCCCTCGCCGGCTCTAGCGACCTCGCTCAGTCGATCGCGGCGTTTACTCTCAGAGCGCAGCTCTCGATCTTCCCACTGATGTCTTGGGTGACGCTCTCGAACATGATGCTCCAGAATATCGGAATGACCGGCCGGGCGACCCTTGTCGCGATGACCCGCCAGGGGCTGACCTTTATCCCTGTTGTCCTGCTTCTGCCGCTTATCACTCAGTCTCTCGGCTTCGGGCCGGTTCTCGGGCTGGAGCTTTCGCAGATGATTGCCGACGCCTTTGCCTTCGCGATCGCCCTGCCGATCGGCCTCGGGGTGCTCGGAGAGATGAAAAGAGATATGCTGACCGGAAAGACTTTAGATAACGGCGAACATATCCGCGGCGGAAATTAAGCTTAAAATTGAGCCTTCGGCTGTTGCAAACGCGAAAAAAGTGTGATATATTATAGGAACGTGAAGGAGATGATACCATGGAGCTCGGCGCTTGGGGCGAACTTATTTTAAAACTTCTTGTTCTCTTCGCGGGGGTCTATGTGATCATCGTCCTGACTCCCCGCCTTGCGGCGTTTATCGACAAGCGCAAAAAGAGCGGGCCACCCGAGGAGCCGCGACCCGAAAGGGTGGAGGACGATATTAAAACCGAGGAAAATGGCCGCGAAAGCGATGACAAATAGTATAATTCTGATAAAATATAAATAGGAGTAGAATAATTATGGCTAAAAATGAGAAACTGGTTGAGTCGATAACCTCGATGGACGAGGATTTTGCCCAGTGGTACACCGACATCGTCAAAAAGGCCGGGCTGATCGAATACACCTCGGTCAAGGGCTGCATGGTTATCCGCCCTTACGGCTACGCGATCTGGGAGAATATGCAGAAGATCCTCGACGCGCGCTTTAAAGAGCTCGGGCACGAAAACGTCTGTATGCCGATGTTCATTCCCGAGAGCCTTTTAAACAAAGAAAAGGACCATGTCAAGGGCTTTGCGCCCGAAGTCGCCTGGGTTACCCACGGCGGCTCCGAAAAGCTCGAGGAGCGCCTCTGCGTCAGGCCGACCTCGGAAACGCTTTTCTGCGAGCACTACGCAAATATCGTTCACAGCTACCGCGACCTGCCGAAGCTCTATAATCAGTGGGTCTCGGTCGTCAGATGGGAAAAGACCACCCGCCCGTTCCTGCGCTCGCGCGAGTTTCTCTGGCAGGAGGGACACACCATTCACGCGACCGCCGAGGAAGCGATTGCTGAGACCGAGCAGATGTTGAACGTTTACGCCGACTTCTGCGAGCAGTCGCTCGCGATGCCGGTAATAAAGGGCAAGAAGACCGAGAGCGACAAATTCGCCGGCGCTGTCTCGACCTATGCGATCGAGGCGCTGATGCACGACGGAAAGGCGCTTCAGGCCGGAACCTCACACTATTTCGGCGACGGCTTCGCAAAGGCGTTCGGAATCACCTATACCGACCAGAACAACAGGATTCAGATTCCTCACCAGACCTCCTGGGGAGTCACCACCCGACTGATCGGGGCGATAATAATGACCCACGGCGACGACAACGGGCTTGTTCTGCCACCGGCAGTCGCGCCGATACAGGTTGTGATAATCCCCGTCGCTCAGCACAAGGAGGGAGTCCTCGAAAAGGCTAATGAGCTTTATAACACTCTCAAGGCCGCCGGAATAAGGGTCAAGCTCGACGACAGCGAGCAGTCTCCCGGCTGGAAGTATTCTGAATATGAGATGAAGGGCGTTCCGCTCAGAATTGAGATCGGCCCGCGCGACATCGAGGAGAACCACTGCGTCGCGGTCGAGCGCCACAACCGCAACAAGACCTTTATCCCGCTCGGCGAGCTGGTCGAAAGGGTCGGCGAGAGACTTCAGGCAGTTCACGACGGAATGTTTGAAAAGGCGCTCGAAAACCAGAAGCGCAGAACCTACTGCTGCCGTTCGATCGACGAGATCAACAAGGCTCTCAATGAAAAGGGCGACGGCTTTGTCAAGGCGATGTGGTGCGGCGACGAGGAATGCGAGGCAAAGGTCAAGGAGCTGACCGGCGCCGGAAGCCGCTGTATGCCTCTCGAGCAGGAGCATATCGACGACAAATGCGTCTGCTGCGGAAAGCCCGCAAAGGCCCTCGTCGTTTGGGGAAAGGCTTATTGACCGGAGGAGAATATGTATCCTGTATCAAAGAAAAAGGCCGTCATTCAGATCGTTTTCTATGTCGCTGCGTTCGCGGTCTGTATTCTTTGGATCGCCGCGAGGATCAACATCTCCCAGCGGATGAAATGGGACGCGATGAAGACCGACAACTATCTCACCGGCGCGATCGACGCCCTCGATTCATATATCGGCGGGGACGACGGAAGCTGGAATCTCGCCGCCGAACGGCTTCACAGCTACTACACCGCCGTCGACTTCGTCACCGGAAGCAAGGTCAATCGCCCTCGGCCCGACAGCGACACCGCAGAAAAGATCAGGCTTCTGTCGACGAAGATGCTCGGCGCCCCGGAGACCTTAAAACCGGGAGCCGAAAAGCTCAGAGAGGCTCTCGGGCTTTTACGCGACAATTCCGAGAGCGCCGAGGCAAAAACGCTGATCGAAGAGCTCTTGAACGGAAATCTTGCCGCCGGCGAATAGGCTTTTGAGCCCGAATTTGAATAAAATTCCGACTTATGCAGAAATAAGTCGGAATTTTTTGTATTCCCCGCAGATTGACTTGACGCCCTTTTTCTGCTAAACTGATTTAAACGGATATATTAAGGCTGCGCTTCGGCCGAAGGAGGACTCAACAATGGTAGTAATTTTAAAGCGCAACCCCGACAAAACCCAGCTTAAAAGTCTGATGAGCTGGCTCGAATCGAAGGGGATAAGCGTTCAGACAACAGTCGGCGCTTCACAGACTATCCTCGGGCTTGTCGGCGACACCTCAGCTTTAGACATCGACCTTATCGCGGCGCTCGACATCGTCGAGGCTGTCCGCAGAGTCCAGGAGCCTTATAAAAGCGCTAACCGCAAATTCCACCCCGCCGACACAGTCATCAGAGTCGGGAACGCTGAGATCGGCGGAAGCGGCCTTGTGCTGATCGCGGGGCCGGGCTCGGTCGAGAGCGAGGAGCAGATCTGCTCTTTGGCGGCGGAGCTTAAAAGCGCCGGAGCGGATATTCTCTGGGGCGGGGCATATAAATCCCGCACCTCGCCTTATTCGTTTCAGGGGCTGCGCGCCGAGGGGCTTAAAATGCTTGCGGTCGCAAAAAGGGCGACCGGTCTTCCGGTTGCCGCCGAAATGACCGACATCTCGCAGCTCGACAACTTTTCGGATATGGATATAATTATCGTCGGCGGCAGAAATATGCAGAACTACGAGCTTTTAAAGACTCTCGGAGCCTGCGGCAAGCCGGTGATATTAAAGCGCGGGGTGTCCTCGACCTATGAGGAGCTTTTGATGAGCGCGGAATATATAATGTCGGGCGGAAACGCCGAGGTGATACTCTGCGAACGGGGAATAAGGACCTTTGAGAACTCGACCGCCCACACCTTCGACGTCACTGCGATACCGGTTCTGAGGCAGCTTTCACACCTGCCGGTGATCGCCGACCCGAGCAACGCGAGCGGCAGAGCGGGGCTTGTTCCCGCGCTTTCGGGGGCTGCGGTCGCCTCCGGCGCAAATGGGCTGATGCTGACGGTACATAACGATCCCACACACGCGATGTGCGACGGGCCGATGTCATTAAAGCCCGATTCCTTCGCCGCGCTGGCGAAAAAGCTCAGAAAACTCTGCGAATTAAGACTGACGGAGTGATTTTAATGGATATCAGCGAAATAAGAGAGAATATCGACCGGCTCGACCGCGAGCTGCTGCCGATGATATTAAAGAGAATGGAGCTTTCAAAGCTCGCGAGCGAAAGCGGAGAGCTTACCCCCGCCGAAATTAGGGCGAGGGAGCGCGAGATGCTCCGCTGGGCGGGAGAGATGTCCGCCGGCGAGGGAATGGAGCCCTATATCCACAGGTTCTATTCTTCGCTTTTCGAGCTCGGGCGAGCTTATCGCGAATGTGAAAACCCGCTCGGCGGAAAGGTTCGCGCAGAGATCAGCGAGGCGCTTTCAAAGAGTCCCGAGGAGTTCCCCCAGAACGGGATAATCGCGGTTCAGGGCGTCGAGGGCGCCTATTCACAGATGGCCGCAGACAGAATGTTCCCCCGCGGCGATCTGATGTTCTTTAAATCCTTTGAAGCGGTCTTCGACGCGGTCGAGAACGGCCTCTGCCGGTTCGGCGTCGTCCCGATCGAGAACAGCTCAAACGGCTCGGTCAGGGGAAACTATGAGCTTTTAAACCGCAAGAATGTCAGAATTGTGCGGAGCGAGCGGCTTTTTGTGCGCCACGAGCTTCTCGCAAAGCCGGGGACAAGGCTAGAGGATATCCGCGAGATACGCTCGCACGAGCAGGCGCTCGGCCAGTGCTCAGAGTTTCTGAAAAAGCTCGGCGGAAAGGTCAGGGTTCAGCCCTGCCCCAATACCGCGATGGCCGCCGAGACCGCCGCTCAGTCTGACGGAAGCGTCGCCGCGATCGCCTCTCACTCCGCCTGCGAGCTCTACGGCCTTGTCAAGCTCGCCGACGGGATCCAGAACAGTGACAACAACTACACCCGCTTTATCTGTATCTCCCGCGACTGCGAAATTTATCACGGCTCCGACAGGATCAGCCTTATCCTCGCGCTCAAACACCGCCCCGGCGCGCTCTATGAAATCCTCTCAAAGCTGACCGCCCTCGAGATCAACCTGATCAAGCTCGAAAGCTGCCCGATAGTCGGCCACGACTTCGAGTTCATGTTCTTCTTTGAAATGCAGGGCTCGGTCCGCGACCCGAGGGTTGCGGCAATGCTCGAAAGCCTGGAGCAGACCTGCGAGAGCTTTAAGTTCCTCGGTAATTACTCGGAGGTTTAAGATGACACGGACAAATTCGACTGTCAAAAACATGGCTCTGACCGCGGTTTTCGCCGCGCTTATCTGCATTATTTCCCCTTGGACAATCCCGATCGGCCCGGTTCCGATAAGCCTTGGAACTGCGGGAGTATATCTCTGCGCGGCCTGCCTCGGCTCAAAGAGGGGCAGCTCCGCCGTCGCGATTTATCTTCTTCTGGGCTTTGCCGGGCTCCCGGTCTTTACCGGCTTTGCCGGCGGGATCCACCGCCTTTTCGGCCCGACCGGCGGATATCTTGTCGGCTATATTCCCTGTGCGTTTGTCGCGGGGCTTCTGATCGACAGAATCGGAAAGCTCTGGGCCTATCCTCTCGGAATGGTTCTCGGGACAGCGGTTCTCTATTTCTTCGGCACCGCCTGGTTCTGCCTTTTGAGCGGGACAGCGATTATTCCGGCGCTAGCGGCCTGCGTGCTCCCGTTTTTGCCCGGCGACGCGGTCAAGATCGCCTGCGCGTCGGTTCTCGGCTCAAAGCTCAGGGCCGTCGCCGATAAAAGCCCGGCGAACCGGCTCTGAAATGCCGATATCCGGTTTCCGCTTATTTTGACAGCCTTCTCCGGCGAGGAAACCGAAAAAGGATTGAATAAAGGGCATAAGAAGTCAACCGCCGACTTCTTATGCCCTTTATCCTTGATATTCCCGCTATACGCAGGCAATATACACGTCCATTGAATCACCGTCCGTCTCAAAGCACGGGATCACATCTTTGTCAGTATTCTCCAAGCCGTTGATACGCATATATTCCGCCAGCGTCTTATATGCGTTAGGAATAATCACAAAAGGATTTTTGAAAGGTTCGGGAATGTGGATCGCGGCATATTTGTGAGCCTTCTGCTCTAGGATTTCCACTCCTTTCGGCGTTACGCCCTCGGGCAGAATCAATGCAGCCACATAGCCGTGCATTCGGTAAACATGTATCTGCTCCTGAGAAACATAAGGAAAGTTCCACCCGATCACCCGGGGGTGTTCCACACCGCTTTCGCGGGCGATTTTGAGCACCCGGTTGACGGCGTCCTCCTCCGGCTCGCTGCTGATCACTGCGTGTCTGACATAACGAAACCCCGGAACGGTCTCCACGCGAAGGTCAGTGTATGCGTCGTCATAGCCGCCCATCTCTTCGCGAAACAGATTGTCAAGAGAACAGTTGAACAGCCCGCAAAGCTCAATGGCTTTATCCATTTCGGGCGTTGATTCGTCAAGCTCCCATTTTGAAACGGTCTGTCGGCTGACTTTAAGCTTTTCTGCCAAAGCCTCCTGCGTAATTTCTCCGCGCATACGCCTCAGGTGCTGCAAATTTTTGCCAAAGCTCATAAAACTTCCTCCTTATCATTTTGCACGGCCGTGCATTGATAATATTATATCCCGGCTCAGCCGAAAGGTCTACCACCCGTTATCTGCTTTTTTCTTTGTTCCCGCAATTACCGGTTGCGCGCCGCCATAAAGCAAAATAATGCCCTGACTAATCAGTCAGGGCATTATTGGCTTAATCTGTGCTATCTTTGACTGCTATACGGTCAAGGTCGGGCGCATAGCCGGAATTTGAGGTCAGCCTGACGGTGTTCTCGCCCTTGTTCAGCCTGACTTTGAGGCTCGTCTCGGCGGGAATATCATATCCCGCGCTGGCCAGGTCGCTGAGGCTGTAAGTCTCGCCGTTTACGGTTATGTCGAGCGGCCGGGGCTCGCCGGAGCAGTAGTATATCAGCATCTCGTATTCGCCGTCGGCTTCGGCGGTGACGGACAGCTCGACCGAGTTGAAGCTGCCGTTTCCGACATAACCCGCCTTTTTGCCGCCGGAGCACATCGAGCTGTCAGCCGCGGAAGCGGAACCGCTCAGCTTTCCGTCTTCACACTCGTAATAGGTGTAGCCCGTTTTGTCAGAGCCGATAGCGCCCTCGACCTCGGTGTCGACGCTGTCTTTGGTTATCATTACCGCCGCGCCGCCGATATCAGGCATTTCGAGCTTTAAGGTGTCCTTTGAAGTGACGGATTTTGTTTCAAGCGCGAGCTTTCCGCCCTCGCCGTCATAATAGATGTAGGCGTTATATGTCCCCTCGCCGAGAAAATCGAGCTTTATCGAGCTGCTGCGCTTTTTAAGAGTCATCGAGCCGATATAGAAGTCGTCTCCCGACTGCCTAAGATAGGTGATATAGTCGCCGGGGTAGCCTTCGAGAACGGTCGAGCCGTCCCACGCGCAGGGGATTCTGTTCAGAAGCGGCAGGCCCAAAAAGCTCGGGAAGGAATAGGCCGAGCTCGCGAAGTGCTGGAGCGCGGATTCATAGACTACCGCCTTTGCAAGGCTGAAGCCCGCGCTCTCGCCGGTCTTGGTGATCGCGATGCAGGCGGGGGTATAGTCCATCGGTCCGACCGCGTTTCGGGTGAACGGATACATCAGGCAGTTTTTCGGCGACGGCGCATCGCTCCACTTCCGAAATTCCTCGCCCAGAACCGCCTCAAAGGTCATTATGTTGGGGTAAGTCCTCGTCTCGCCGCAGGGGTGAATGCAGCCGTGGTAATAGATCATCAGGTGGTGCTTTGCCCCGATCTCGGCGCAGTTTTTCATTACCTCGAGGACGTCGGCGTCGTCGCTCTCGAAGTAGTCGGTCTTGACCCCCGCAACGCCCCACTTCTCCCATTGGGCGAATGTCTTTTCGATCTCCTCGGGGGTCTTGAGGTGCAGATAGTTGACCCAGAGAATTATTCCGACGTTCTTCTTTTCGGCATAGTCGCAGAGCTCTTTGATCCTGTCCTCAAAGACCGGCCAGCCGGCGTCGAGGCAGCAGTATTCCCAGCCGTTTTCCGAGGCAAAATCGACGTGCTGAACCTGGACGTCATAATTGTGCTGATCGCAGCCCGACCACCACGACCACGATACCTTTCCCGGTTTGATCCAGTCGGTGTTTTTAAAGAGCTTTTTGTCGGCCTCGGGGCAGAGCGCCTCGATCATGTCCGAGCCGAGCAGACCGTCGATGTTGTCCGAAATAACGATCGCGCGCCAAGGGGTCTCAAAGCCGTTCGGCACCGAAAAGTCGGTTATTCTGATATGTCCCGGGCTCGCGAGGTCGTCGGTGACCTCGTTGAACGGGTCGCGCTTGAAGCCGAAGCCCCATTTTAGGCAGGCGCTTCCGCCCTCGGTTTCGAGCACGCTTTTGATATAGCTTATATCTCCGGCAAAGGCGTCGGCCTCGGAGACAAGCGCCCATTTATCGCCGATTTTCGCGGTCAGAGGCGTGTTGAACACCCCGCCGTGGTTTTTCAGCTCGTCATAGCTTCGCTCGACATAGTCAAATTCATAAGTCGCGCTGTAACCTCCGGCAAAGGTGACCGTTCCCTTCGGCAGATTGATCTCGGTTCGCTCGGCGTTGACATAGACGCTGCCGGTGTCTCCGGCCCTGACGTCGGAATAGCGGAACGCAAAGCCGTCGTCATAAAGCCTGATTTTAAGGGTATAGCTTCCGCCCTGCTTTTTCAGAAACATCTCCCGCTCCATGCAGTGGTCTGAAAGGCTCTTTTCGAGGCTGACGGTCGAAGAGGTTTCAAAGCTCGCGTCGATCTCGTCGGCGCGGTCATAAGCGGTGATCTCCTCGATTCCGTAGGAGAGATCGCAGCCCGAGACCGAAAGGCCGAGCTTCGAAAGCTCGACGATGACGTCGGAGCCGCTGAAAGCGCTGTAATAAAGCCGCCCGCCGTCGTCTTCAAAGAATCGGGCAGAAATTTTGCCCGAGGGCGATTCGGTCGTCAGCTCGTTGAGCGGAAAGACCTTTGTGCCGTCCGGCGCGGTCTTTTTTCCGCTGTCGCTCTTGATTACGGTGATTAGCTCCTTCGGTTCGCTTTGGGGCTTCGACGGCCCCGCGGCCGAATCGGAGCAGCCGCTCAGAACCGACAGAACCAGCGCGGCAATTAACGCCGCAGTGATAAATAACGCAGTTTTTCTCATTCTGCTTCTCCTTAATAATATAATGTTCCGAAACCCGCCTCTGCGGGGGTTATCCTGTTTTCGGTTTATTCTGCCTCTTTGAGCTTCCAGTAAATGCCGTATCTTGTGTTATAAAGGCTGTAATAAGGAACAAACTCCATCGGCTCGGATATTGCGGCGAATTTAAAGCTCAGCCCGTCGCCCTTGACAAAATAGTCGGAGGGGTTTGTTCTGACGTCCTTCGGCAGTATTCCGGCGTCAAGGGTCAGCGTGTCGTCGGGGACAACGGTGTTTTCCGGAATTATAACGCTCATTCCGGTATATGTAGTCGTCATATTCTCGTCCGAAAGCTTCGCGGCGAGAAGCATCGGCCCGTATTTAAAGCAGACTGTGTTTATTCCGTCCTGAAGATTCAGCGCCGTGAGCCAGACAGGGATCTTCAGCTCAACGCTGTCGCCGCTTTCCCAATTTCTCGCGACGGCCGCATAGCCCGAATCCTCTTCAAATTCGGTCGGCTCGCCGTTGACGGTGAGCGAAATATCTCCCGCCGCCCAATCGGGGATTCTGAACCGAAGCGCAAATTCTCTGCTCTCTTTTAATCCGAGCTTAAAGCTCGCGGTGTCGCTCTCGGGAATGTCGGTCTTCTGAGTGATTTTCAGCCCTAGCTCGGGGTCGCTGAGCTCCGAGTCGAAATACATATTGACAAAAATGTCCCCGCCGCGCTTGAAATAGATTCCGTCGCCGAGCTTTGTCATATTCTCCATTCCGCTCCCGGTGCAGCACCAGAAGCTGTCGGTCGGGGTCGAGAAGGTTCTGAAATATCCCGTCGCCATCGCCTGGAAATAGGTTGTCATTCCTGTCTCGGGGTTCTGCGAGGCCATGATGTGGTTGATAAAGGCGTTTTCATAGTAGTCGGCATATTTTTTGTCGCCGGTCGCCTCGAAGAGATATTTTGTCAGCTTCAGCATATTGTAGACGTTGCAGGTCTCGCAGTTGCAGTTTGTCCTTTCGAGGTTTAAAACGTCGTCCTCGCCGAAATGCTCCCACTCGCTGTTGCCGCCGGTCGAATAGGTGTGGTGGTCGACTACCGTCTGCCAGAATATCTCGGCGGTTTCGAGATATTCGTCTCCCGCCTTGTCGCCGAGAACAAGCCAGCGCTTCATCGCGCCGATCACCTTCGGGATAGTGGTGTTGGCGTGAAGCCCGTTCAGAACGTTTTTCTGACCCGAGCGTATGCGCTCAAAGAGCGTGTCCTCGTCGAAAATGTGGGCGGCGTCGGCGAACTTTTTCTCGCCGGTGACGGCGTAGAGGTCATACATCGCGTCGTTCATTCCGCCGTACTCGATTCCGAGAACAGTTCTGCGGGTGTTTTCGTCCCATCTTCCCGCCCGGTCGCATACCCAATCGCCGAGCCTGACCGCGATATCGAGCGCGGGCTGATAGCCGGTTTCGGTATATACGCTTATCAGACCCTCTAAAATTTTGTGCATCGTGTACCACGGCACCCATGCGTCGTTGAAGATGTCGGACTTGCCCTTTTCGACGTTGTCAAACTGAATCTCAACGTTGATGCCGAGAAGCGACGAGCCCCAAAGGAAGCCGTTGTCGCGCTGACACTCCGCAAGGCCGTCGATGATCGTCGTGATACGGTCATAGAGCTTCTTCTTGTCGGCCGAGGACACCGCCGCGTTGACATAGGCCTGAGACAGCGCTGTCAGGTAATGGCCCATTGTGTGGCCGCCGATCAGTGTGTTCTCCCAGCCGCCGTAGGGCTCAAGCTCGGTCTTGATGCCGCGGTTGCGCCGAAAATTGACAAGAAGTCTTTCCGGGTCAAGAGAAAGAAGGTAGTCGATCTCCTTTTCAACCGCGTTTTCAAAGAACTCGCCGGTCATCTTAACCGCCGAAACACCGTAGCCCGAAATGTCGGTATCCGGCGAAATTGCCGCGCTTCCGCCCCTGCTTTGAGCCTTCGGCGCGCAGCCAGAGAGAATGAGCAAGGCGAGGGTCAGGCAGACCAGTTTTTTAAAGTGTGTTTTTAACATTTTATCAGCCCCGATACATTTGTTAATTACATTGTAATACGCCCGCCGCCGCTTGTCAAGGGGAGGGGAGGAAATGATGCGATTGAAGCGGCCACATCAAGAAGACGGAAGTTAGAAGACAGATGTCAGAATTTCAAGGCGCCGCCAGCCAATGGTTGCCCTAACCTCACATTTTCCTGAAAATTCGTGAGATTTTGGCGAGGGGCTTGCTATTTGAAAACAAAATGTTATAATTATTATATTAACCCCGAAAAGGAGGTCACATTTATATGAACATTATAAAGAGAATTGCTGCGGTAATTTTTGCCGCTGCGCTGATTCTGAGCTCGTTCGCGCTGCCGGTCGGCGTTTCGGCCGACTCCCCCGCCCCCGAAGCGTCGGGTCTTCGGCGGGTCGTCTCGCCTGAGCAGCCGATGTGGATAGTTCATATCGACAGCTGGAACGACGCCGACCCCGAGAAGATAATCGACCTGATACCGGAGGACATCCGGCCTTATGTCGTCTTCAACATCTCGATGTCGATCAGCTGGGACGAGGATCAGCAGCGCTTCACCCGTGTCGAATACGGATATGAGACCGCGAAATCATGGCTTCGCGCCTGCGCCGAAAAGGGCGTCTGGGCGATGATCCAGCCCGCGAGCGGCGGCCCGTCTCACTTCCCCGACTATGACCCCGCCGTGACCGATTACGAAGACACGATCTACGGCGAATTCTTCCGCGACTACCCCAATTTCCTCGGCTTCAACTACTGCGAGCAGTTCTGGGGCTTTGAAAACTATGTAAAGGGCTTCCCGATAACCCCCGAGGAGCGCTATAAGCACTTTGCCGGCCTTTTGGAGCTCTGCAACAAATACGGCGGCTATCTCGTCGTCAGTTGGTGCGGAAACCAGTGGAGCCCGTCGATAAACCCGCTCGCGATGATAAAGCGCATTCCCGAATTTGAGGAGGCTGCGCGCCTTTACAGCGAAAACTTCATTCTCCTCGAAAAATATACCCAGACCGGCTATCTCTCCGACATGGAAAGCCTTGTTCTCGGAACCTATCTCTCCGGCTACTGCGGAAACTTCGGCATTCGCTATGACTCCTCGGGCTGGACCGACGAATCGGGCCAAGGGACAGGCGGATATACCCTTGCGACCGGCCTGACTGTCCACCTCGAAAGAATGATACTCAACGGCGCAACCGTCATCGACGCGCCCGAGCTGACCTGGGTCGACGACTTCTATGAGACCGCCGCCTCGGTCGACAAGAAGGGCTATTCCTCGAGAGAGTGGGAGACAACTCTCCAGTTTAAAAACGTATTTGTCGATATGTACCGCAAGATAATCGAGGGCTCGTTCCGAATCCCTTCCCGCGAGGAGGTAATCAAGCGGACTAAGCTTATCATCGTCAACGACGTCGAGACCGGCAACGACGATGCGAAATACTCTATTCCCGCGAATCTGACCGAAGGGCTTTACAGAATGGAGGGCGACGGAAATCTCGAAAACAACCACTCCTTCTATAAGTCCACCGGCAGATATCCGACTATCCCCGAAACTGCGGGATTTGCCGACCCCGACCTTGAAAAGCAGTTTGAAAAGATTATCTATAAGTCGGAATACAACGACGTCTGGCCGACTGTCGACGACAAGGTCGCCGAAATGGATTCGATGTTCGCTCAGGAATACACCGGCGACGTATATGCCGGGCGCTATCTCAACACCTGGATCACCTATAACCCCTATAAGAGGACTCAGACCGCGAAATCTACCCTCAATCTTCAATACAACACCGCAGACACAATCAGCCTGGAATTCCCGCGCTATTCCGTCGGAATGATAAGCGAGTTTGAGGATCATCTCGACATCTATCTCAACAATTATAACCCCGACGTTATCGCTCCGAAGGAGGACATCGTCTCGATCGGCGGGGCGTCGGAAAAGCCCTCGTTTGAGCTCACCGACCGCGGCGACGGCGCGCTGAAGCCGGAGGTCGCAGAGGACTGGACCAACGGCGTATATACTCTGACCGTCAAGCACAACGGCCCTGTCGACATCAGGGTAAACTGCTCGGGCAGCGGCACCGGCAAGCTCACCGAGCTGTCCGAAGCGGCTCTGACTCTTCCCGCCGACCCGCCGATATATAACGGCGAACTCCAGCACGAGGGCGAGTGCTTTGACACGCTCGACGTCGAGCAGGTCGTTAAAAACGGCGCGGGCGGAAATGTCCGCGAATACAGAGGCCAGGGCTACCTGATAATGGGTCTCGCAGACGGCGCGAGAGCCCGCGACACGGTCAAGGTCAACGACACGGGTACATATATGCTGACAGTCCGCTGCCGTGCCGGCGGAGGAAGCTTCGACGTTTATACCAGCGGTCATAAATCGACCTCTGTCGAGCTCGAAGACACCGCCGGAAGCTGGTCGAGCTACCCGGTTACGGTCAAGCTCAAAAAAGGCGAAAACGACATTGAGTTCCGGCTCAACGGCGAGCTTCCCTCGAAGCTATATATCGACTGCTTCACCCTTTCGCTCGTCTCCGCGGGCGGAGGCTCAGGCGGATTTGTCATTGTGGCAGCCGTCATCGCGGCCTTATGCGTGATCGGCGCAATTGTTGCATTAGTTTTAGTTAAAAAGAGCAAACATAGCTGATTCTGAGCAAAGACTCTTGCGTGAAATTACTCAGTGTAAAATTTTGCATACAAAATTTGGCGCTTTCGTCTATGGATTTGTTCAAGAAGATAACGTATAATGATTTTATCGGACAAATCCGAACATTATATTCCGAATAGGAGGAAAATTATGAAAAGATTAGTTGCAATTCTTCTCGCAGCGATTCTGGTTCTCTCAATGAGCATTCCGATGTTCGCTGTCGACGAAACCACTATCCCGATCGACGAAGAACACATCGGCGCGGGCGGCTCCGGAGTTGAAGAGCTCACTCTCGCTGACGGCAGTGTTACTGCCGACGGCATCACCCTCTTCTGCCTCTATCTGCCCGAGCGCGTTCCGATCGGCGAAACCGTCACCGTTCACATCAAGGGCTCCGCAGACGACAACTTCCGCGTCTGGCTCCTTGCTGCCGAGGACACTCAGTCTACCTTCTCCAACCAGTGGAAGGCTTCGGACAACGGCTTCACCTCCGGCGAGTTTGAAAAGTATATCGAGCTCACCGCCGAGGACTTCGACGGCGTTCTCGCCACCGAGGCCGACACCCTCGCCTTCAAGGCTCCGAGCTATGACGCCACCCTCACCAACCTTAAGATCGACTTCGTCTCGATCTACTACGGCCCGATCGCCGATATCGAAGGCGACGCCGCCGCCAACCTCCAGCCCTATGTCGACGCTCTCGACGCCGCTATGGCCGCCGCTAACTCCGCTTCTGACGACGCTGCCCTCGAGGCCGCTCTCGCCGACGCTCAGGCAGCCGCCGCTTCCATCGAGGCTGAGGCAGGTCTCGGCTTCCCGTCTGTGACCGAGATCCTCAACAATGCTAACAAGACTGTCCGCGACATTCAGGCGATGGTCAACTCCGCCGCCGCCGAAGATGCTCTCGCCGAGCTCCAGAGCTATATCGACACCGTCAACAACGCTCTCGCGACCGCCGAGTCCGCCGGTTCCGACGTTGCCGCCGTTGAGCAGGCTCTCGCCGACGCTCAGGCCGCCAGCGAATACGTTGAAGGCGTTGCCGCCGACAGCCCTTATGACACCGTTCTGAGCGCTTCCAGAGAGCTTAAGGTCTCTGTCCGCAAGATTGAGTCGCTGCTCGAAGAATCCAAGCAGCTCAAGGCTGAGGAAGACGCCAAGGCCGCCGAAGAGGCAGCCGCCGCCAAGCAGAGAACAATGATCATTGTCATCGTCGTCGTTGCCGTCGTTGTTGTGATCGTCGTTGTCGTCGTTATCCTCGGCGTTCTCAAGAAAAAGAAAAAGTAATTAGCCCCTTTTACTCGAAATAAGCCCTGAGATCTGATCTCGGGGCTTGTTTTTTAGGTGAGGAGGAGAGGCGAGGTTTATTTGCCTCGCTCGCCGCGAGGCAAACAGGGGACCCCCGGCGAGGGTCCCCTACGTCCAAACAGTCCACCGGACTGTTTGGGCTACCCTCCTGCGCTTCGCTTCGCAGGGGTATTCCGCGCCCTGCGGGGCGCGGCCAGAGGCTACTCGCCTCTGGACTCTCGCGAGCCTTTTGAAAAAGGCTCGACCGAAAACTTTTAAATTTCCGTGCTCAAATAGAGTCACTTTCACCTCTCTGTCCTCCCCTCATGCACACAAGTATTCATAAGTGAACAATTAAGATTTTCTCATCACTTTTTTACAAATTTTATTGTTCGTTTTTGTTTGCTTTGCCTATAGATTTAGAAAGTAATGTAAAGTATAATAATCTTAGCTATTTATGGCAAATTCATTTACTCAGGAGGATTGAAAATGAAAAGAATTTTATCTGTTATTCTGGCGCTGACTATGGCGCTGTCAACGGCGGTTTTCGTGTCTGCCGCGGAGGAGATCGAAATTCCCCTCACCGCTGAGCAGATTACCGGCCACCCCGATTATTTCGCGCAGGCCGATGCGCTGACCATCGACGAAAACGGAATCACCGCCGATCAGGTCGAGATCTTTGCGCTGACCCTCCCCCAGAACGTCATGGTCGGGGAGACGATTTCCGTACATATCAAAGGAACCTCGGTCGGCGATTTCCGCACCTGGCTGATCGGTCAGGAGGTCGCTTATACCAAGGAGGACCACGAGACCTTCTCCGAAATGTGGAAGGCTTCGGAAAACGGCTTCACCACCGGCGATTTTGATTACACCCTAGAACTCACCGCGACCGACGTCGACGGCACCGGGATCCGCGACCAGTCGAACAAGATTTGCTTCAAGGCTCCCGTTTCACACGGCATTCTCGAAGGCTTCAACCTTCAGTATGTCGGCATCACCTATGAGGGTGTCAAGAGCGCCGATTCGGTCGAGGAGATTGAAATCCCCCTCGTTCCCGAGAGCCTCACCGGCCGCACCGACTACTTCGCGACCGCCGATCAGCTCACCTTCGGCGACGGGTCGCTGACTGCCGACGGCGTTCAGATCTTCGCGTTCGCGCTTCCTCAGAACGTACCGCTCGGCGAGACCGTCACCGTTCATATCAAGGGCCATTCTGTCGGCGACTTCCGCACCTGGCTGATCGCCGCCGAGGAGACCGACAGCAAGGGTGACCACGCGACATTCTCCGAAATGTGGAAGGCAACCGACAACGGCTTCAAACTCGACTCCGATTTCGAGTATGAGATTTCGATGACCGCGGCGGATATGGAGCCTATCAACGGAACTCAGGCCAACAAGCTCTGCTTTAAGGCCCCTGCCTCGGGCGGGACCCTCGACGGCTTCACCCTCACCTATGTCGGAATCAAATACGGCGAGGCAGACCTCAGCATCAGCGATGAGGAAATGGCCTCTCTCGAAGAATCCCTCCAGAAGATGAATGACCTTCTCGCGGGCGTTCAGGCCGATCCCGAGAACGAGAGCGTCGTGACCTCTGCGATCACCGATGCGCAGACGGTTCTCAGCGAAATGGAAGTCTCGGAGAGCGTTTCGCTCGGCCGCAAGGAGGCTATGGACATCTACAACGACGCCAAGAGGGTATATAATGAGATCGAAAACCTCTCGAAGGGGCTCGATCAGGTCGTTGTGATGCAGGATATTCAGAGCTATGTCGAAACAGCCAACGCCGCCCTTGAGACCGCGAAGGCCGCCGGCTCTGATGTCGACGCCGTCACCACCGCTCTGGCCGACGCTTCCGCCGCTCTCGAATATGTCCGCGACAAGGGCAACTCGACCGGCTACACCGACGTTCTCGCCAAAGCCCGCGAGCTCAAGGCGGTCGTCGAAGAGATCGAGGGAATACTCGAGGAATCAAGAACCCTCAAGGCTCAGGAGGACGCCGAGGCAGAGGCCAAGGCCGCCGAGGAAGCCGAAAGAGCCGCCAAGACCCGCAGCATCGTCATTATCGTCGTGATCGTTGCCGTTGTCGCGATCGTTATAGTCGCTATCGCGGTCACGGTAGTTAAGAAAAAGAAGAAATAAGCGCTGAAAAAGCTTTAAACAAAATTCTGCGGTACGGCAAACGCCGTACCGCAGAATTTTTGTAGATAATAAGCGGCGAATAATTGGCGCCACTCACCGCACATTATTCTCCTCAGAATAAACCGACCTCGCGCCGTCGCGGCCGACGACGATGTGATCCAAAAGCTGTATTCCTACCTTTCGGAACATCTCTGCAAGCTTCTCGGTCGATTCAATGTCCTGCGCCGAGGCGGTGCAGTTTCCGCCGGGGTGGTTGTGAGAGGCGACGCATAACCGGCAGCCTGTCTGCGCGACACGCCTGACAAGATCCTGAGTGTCGACATTGACCGAAAAGCTGGTCCCCTTCCCGACGGTTATGCACTTTTTGACCGCGCCGTTCTTATCGAGGCAGGCAATCATGAACTGCTCTGTCGCCGCGCCGCGAAACTGGGCGGTGAAGTAGGTGCAGGCGTCGGCGCGCCTCTTGAGATTAAGCCGCTGATAGCGCATTTTGTTGCTGACGTCATAGAGCCGCGGCATTAAAAGAATCAGAACTGCGGCGCTGCCTGTCATTCCCGGGACGGAGCAGAGGGATTCATAGTCGGCGTTGAGAATATTCTGAGCGCTGTAAAAGCGCTCAAACAGGGCGTTTACTGTGTTATAAAGGTCTGCGCCCTCAAAGCAGAAGCTCAGAATCAGCTCGATCGACTCGCGCGGCTGGAGACTGTAAAGACTGCTGAGCGCGCGCTTGCGCAGAAATGCGCTTCTGTTCCTGCCGCCGCTCATCAAAATCCCGCCCTTTCCGCTTAATTTAAGATAATTATACAGCGTTCGGCAGGGGTTGTCAACGGTGAGGAAGGGGAAACTCTGATACGGGAGCATAATATAAAAAATGCTATATCTCCCTCCCCTTAACCCCAAATGTCCACCGCCGCAGCGGTGGACATTTTAAAGTTATTTCTTCGTTACCGTGACTATAAATCCGTATTCCATGGTCGGCTCGTTTCTGACCTTATACTTATTGAGCGGTTCCGGGCCGCAGGACGCTCCGCCGGTTCCGCGGGTCTTATAGCTCAGGTTCAGATAGGTGTATTCCGGCTCGGCCTTGAGCTGATACGGCGCACGCGCGCGTTCGAGCTCCTCGGCGGTGTAGTGGAGCGCCGACGCTTCGATCAGTCCCTTATCTTCCATCGCGCTGAATGTGACGCTGTATTTGCCGTTGTCTAGGGTGATATATCTGACATCGGTCTTGTTGCCGGTGTCCTGCGGGTTGCCGTAGGGGAAGAAGCTCTCCGAGACTGTCTGGGAATATATCCCCGCGAAGCTTCCGCGCAGTCGGTCGCAATAGGTGTCGGCAGGGCCGCGGCCGTAATAGGTCATGTTCTCAAAGTCGGCGGGCAAAATCAGATTCGCTCCGTAGCGGTAGATCTCCGAAAATTCCGAGGAGAGGTCGAGACTGCCGTTGTAGCTGATTGTTCCGTCACCGTAGATGATAATGCCGACATCTTCGGTCGTGTTGTGTGAGAAGCCGAGAGTTACCGACATTCTGAACGCCTTTCCGCCGTCGGAGAGGGAGTATTCGAGATTCTCCGCCGATTCTATTCCCGCGCCCGAAAGAGGGCTGCCGAGGTTGTCGTTTGAAAGGTGGGCGCGCTTAAAGTCGGTTATCGGGCCGGAAACGAGAATGTCGTCCCCGTTGATCGAATAGGAGCTTATCGTGCCGGTCTTCTTTGAGATGATGACTTTAAGTCCCTCGGGGTTTGTCAGAGTGATCTCGTCGCCGTTTTCGTCGAGGGTGAGCTCCGGCATTGCCGAAAGATCGGGCTCGGCGCCGTCCTCTCTGCCTCCGGTCCTGACCTCAAACTGCTCCGCAGCGACAATATATCCCGCGTCCGCCCAAAGGTTGGGTTCTTTGAGCTTGCAGTAAAAGCTTACGAGATATTCCCCATCGCCGAACGAGCAGAACTCCTGCGGAAGCTCGACGGTGACTGTTTCAAGCGGCTTGCAGGAAACGTCGGCAAAATCGCCGGTCAGAACCGATTCGCCGTCGCGGAAAACTTCAAAGCTGAAATCAAATTCCGAAAGGTCTCTGAATCGGAATTCATTGTAAATGCTCACGGTTCTGCTGTCAGCCGAGAGCTTATCCGCCGTGAACCAAACCGGCTGATAGACATATCTGACCTCATAGGCCTCGGGCTGAACCGTTCTGTCCGCCGAGATTATTCCGTTCTGGCAGAAGTCGCCGCTGTTGGGGTTGTCGCCCCAGGAGCCGCCGTATGCAAGATATTTCCCGTTGCCGTAATAGTCATATCCCGTCGAGGGAATCTCGGTCCAGATCGCCTGGTCGACAAAGTCCCAGATAAATCCGCCGAGGATATTGTCATATTCCCGGAACACCTCCCAATATTCATAGAGGTTTCCGACCGAGTTGCCCATCGCGTGGGCATATTCGCACATCAGGTAGGGCATACGGTTTTCCCAACTGCCCCTTTGGGCGACGTCGTCAACCGACGAATACATCGACGACGCGATGTCGACGCCCCCGCCGCTCCCCTGCGATTCAAAGTGGATCGGGCGGGTAGGATCGCGCTGCTTCAGCTCCTGAATCAGGTTGATAAAGGTCTCGCTTCCGCCGATCGTCTCGTTTCCGATCGACCAGATAACGATGCAGGTGCGGTTTTTATAGGCGACGGTGTGCGCCTCGACTCGGTCTCTGATCACCTCGCTGAAATACTCCTCGGTGTCCTGAGCCGATACGTTATAGTGGGTCTCGATATTGCACTCGCCGAGAACAAGTATGCCGTATTTGTCGCACATATCATAGAAGCTCTCCGAGTCGGGATAGTGAGAGGTTCTGACAGCGTTGATGTTCAGAGTCTTCATTATCCTGACGTCCTTTTCCTCCAGCTCCGGAGAGATATAGCGCCCGGTCGCGGGGTCAATCTCGTGGCGGTCAACGCCTTTGAGAATAAGCGGCTTTCCGTTCAGAAGAACTTGGGTGTATATATCGTTTTCCTCCGTCCCCTCGGTGGGAGTAAACTCGATCTCCCTGATTCCGAGCTGCTGCGAAAGGCTGCCGAGATATGCGCCGTTCTTCTGATAGAGAGTGATAACGAGAGTATAGAGATAGGGGTCTTCGTCAGACCAGAGATGAGGCTCAGAGATGTTTTTGCTCATCTCGACAGCAACGCTCTCCCCCGGCTCCGCCGCAGGAACCGATTTCCCGAACGCGCTTATGACCTCGTTTCCGTCGGCGTCGATGAGTTTCGCGCTGACTCCGTAGTCCCCGCTCCTAATCTCGCCGGCAGAGGTGTTTGAAACCTCGACCGAAAGCTTTATCTCGGCTGAGGTGTAGTTCTTATAGAGGTCGGTGACTACGGTGTAATCCGAAATTCTGACCGCCGGAGTGCTGTAAAGATAAACGTCGCGGAAAATTCCGGCCAGCCTCATAAAGTCCTGGTTTTCAAAATAACTTCCGTCACACCAGCGGTGAACTCTGACCGCGAGAAGGTTGTCCTTTCCGTCGCTGTTGAGATATGGCGTGATATCGAAGTCGCAGGCGTCGAAGGTGTCCTCGGAATAGCCGACCTCGCGGCCGTTTACATAGACATAATAGGCCGATTCCACTCCGCCGAAGGAGATATATACGCGCCTGCCCGAGGAAATCCATTCCGGATCGACGTCGAATTCATATCTGTAAAATCCGACCGGGTTGGCGGCTGTCGGCGTCTTCGGCGGGTAGAGCTTTTCGTTGCCGTAGGCGCCGTCAGCCCAAGGATATACCGTGTTGGTATAAATCGGGAAGTCGAAGCCCTGGGTCTGCCACGACGCCGGAAGCGTGACGTCTTTAAAACCGCCGTAATAGGCGTTTGACGAGGAATAGATCTTTTCCTCGCCCTCATAGACCGGCGCGGAGCCGAGGTCATAGTCGGTGCGGTAAAAGCCGTCAAGAACTCCTGCCGCTTCGGCATCTTCGACATTTTTATATACTGCGAGCTGCCAGACGTTATCGCCGCCGGTCAGAAGCTTATAATAGGGCGAAAGGCTGCGGTCATAGTTCCGCGCACCCTCAGCCGCGTTTTCAACGCTGTCATAAACGACCGTGCCGACGGTGTGGTGCTTTAAGCTGCCGACCCTGACTATCGACGACTGATGGGCGAGGTTTCCGTCGGCGTCCCGTGAAAAGGTCTTTCCGGTCCATTCGTCTCCGGTGAATCTGACTGCCTCCGACGGCAGAAGCTCAAGAGAATCCGGCTCAACGCCGTAGTCCCAAAGCTCTTTTTGGCTCCCGCAGGAGCAGAGTGCCGCCGCGCAGACTGCCGCCGCAGCCGCCGCCAGAAGAGGTCTGATTGAAAAGCGTTTCATTTTATCTCCTCCTTGAAATGGATTTGAACTCATTTTACCATATTCCGAGGTGAATGTAAACAGCAATCTGAGTATTTTTTCTGAAGAATTATCAATCCGCCGCGGCTGTCGGGCAAGCCAAAAGCGCGCCGCCGGAGTGACGGTGCGCCGCTTAAATGATTATATATCAAACCGGAATATGTTCGGCATCGAATCGGGGCCGAAGGTCTTCAGCGCCATTCGGCAGATCGCCTTTGCGTGGATTCTGTCGTGCCAGATAAAGCGCCGCAGAACCTTTTTCAGCGACCATTCCTCGTCATAGCTGCCTACAAAAACTGTATTTTCAAGAAAATCCGGCCTGCTTTCTAAAGACGCAAACCCTCGCTCTCTGCATTCAAAAATCGTGCCGCCGTTATCCGCAGAAACGCCGATCTCGCCGAAATAATAGCTGTTTACGCTCTTTGTGTGCTCATACATTTCAAGCGCCGTGCGGGGCGCCTGACCGTAGAAGGTCTCTCTGGGCGGCAGACAGCTTTTATTTATGTCCGGCACCGAATTATAAAGCGCCAGGAAATCCTTAGCCGATTTAAGCGCGAGAGCTTTCAGCTCAGCATATTCTGAGGGGCTCAGCTCGCCTCTTTCCGAGTCAAAAATGACGTCGGAATCGGCGTCCGAAACCGTCAGCCCCGACCGCTTTTCCTGAATTATCTCGGGCTCAAGGGAGTCGGGAATCGGCCCGCCCTTCCACCGAAGATATGATTTGATCTCGGCGGGCATTTTCGTGAGCGCCGCATCTTTTGAGCCTCCCCTCGTGAACGCGCCGGCGAACTCATCCGCAAACAGAAGGCTGTCGCCGCCGTTATGCTCCCAAACGCATTTGATTTTCACAGGCAACCCGCTATTATATGGCATTTTTTCGTATCTTTTATCACTTGCAATACACATAGAAAACCTCCCGGATTTTTGATTTATTATAGCATATGGTTATGCGGATTGCAAGGGGCGGGATATTGGGACGATAAAAGGACAGCGATGCAGCCCCGACACGGTACCTCCCTGTCAAAGCCTTTCATATCTCGTCAATTCTTCTGACATTTTGATTACTCTCTTTTTAGCTCTGATATTAAACCTATCGGCATTATATGTATTATACAGATTTACTCCACGGCCGTCAATAGTAACTGTTCAAAAAGCGGGAATTTTTAGTTCCGCTCTTTTTTGTATTGACAAACGGAGCGCGCGGCGATATAATACCTATACTGCCGATAGGATTTATAAACAATGCGAGGCAAAGCGCTGAGAATAACGTTAAAGTGCGGACGATATCCGCTGTATTCAAAATAAACAACTCACATCAATCTATTATAAGGAGCGAATCAATATGAAAACATACGACAGAATCACCGACCTGATAGGCAGAACGCCGCTTTTAAAGCTCACAAACTACATTAAGGAAAAGGAGCTCGGCGCAACGGTTTACGGCAAGCTCGAATACTTCAACCCCGCAGGAAGCGTCAAGGACAGAATTGCAAAGGCGATGCTTGACGACGCCGAGGAAAAGGGACTTTTAAAGCCGGATTCGGTCATCATCGAGCCGACAAGCGGCAACACCGGCATCGGGCTTTCGGCCGTTGCCGCGGCAAGGGGATATAAGGTCATTCTGACAATGCCGGAAACTATGAGCGTCGAGCGGCGGAATCTTCTCAAAGCCTATGGCGCCGAGCTTGTTCTGACCGACGGCGCAAAGGGAATGAAGGGCGCGATTGCCAAAGCTCAGGAGCTCGCAGAAGCGACACCGAACAGCTTTATCCCGAGCCAGTTTACCAACCCCGCGAACCCGGAAATCCACAGAAAAACCACCGGTCCCGAAATTTGGGATGACACCGACGGCAAGGTGGATATCTTTGTCGCAGGCGTTGGGACCGGCGGAACAATTACCGGCGTCGGAGAATATCTCAAGTCCAAGAACCCGAACGTGAAGGTGGTCGCAGTCGAGCCGGCGAGCTCTCCGGTGCTTTCAAAGGGAATCTCCGGGCCGCATAAGATTCAGGGAATCGGCGCGGGGTTTGTGCCGGAAACGCTGAACACAAGCGTTTACGACGAGATAATCGCCGTAGAGAACGAGGACGCCTTTGAAACCGGCCGCACATTGGCCAGAAAAGAGGGCCTTTTGGTCGGAATTTCTTCGGGAGCGGCGGTTTATGCCGCAACTCAGCTTGCCAAGCGCCCCGAGAACAAGGGCAAAATTATCGTCGCGCTTCTCCCCGACACCGGCGAGCGGTATCTCTCCACCCCGATGTTCGCGGAGTAGAATTTAGAATTTAGAAGATAGAAGATAGAGGCGCTCCGGCTGTGCTTTTGCGGATTGTCGACATTTTCTGCGCTTTCTATCTTCTAATCATCTAAATTCTATCCTCTATATCATGTAGCTGTCCGCGCCAAGCTGCCTGCCGTTGTCCAAAATATCCTGAAGCGTGATACCGTCGAGATATTCGTTGATGACCCGATAAAGCCCCTGCCAGACCGGAAGTGTCGGGCAATCGGCGCTTCTCTTGCAGTCGCCCGGGCATTCGGTGCAGAAGACCGGCGCGAGACTGCCCTCGGTCAAACGAAGTATCTCCCCGACGGTATATTGCGACGGGTCTTTTGCGAGCATATAGCCGCCCTGATACCCGCGGTTGGTTTTCAGAATGTCTGATCTGTTGAGAACGGGAACGATCTGCTCGAGATATTTTTTCGAGATCCCCTGGCGCTCGGCTATGTCTTTCAGGGCAATATAGCCCTCGCTTTGGTGCTCCGCCAAATCCAAAAGCATTCGCAGAGCATAGCGCCCCTTTGTGGATATTTTCATATTTTGACCTCCTTTGCGGTTCATAACCTAAGTATAACATATATTTTGTAGGTTTTCAAGAGAAGCAGCGCAGATTTAAAAACGGGGGGGATTATGTTACATCACACGAAATAACAGCCTGCCGAGCAATATCGGGCTGAAGGCTATAATCATATTGTAATCAAAAGGAGGCGAAAACAGTGAAAAAAGAATCCTGCCGAAGAAATATTTCCTGCGCTTCGTTTTCGGTGCTGCTGAGCCTGAACCGAATGTGCAAATGAGCCCTCTTAATTTCTGAAATCAACCACGTTAAAGCTAAAATAAAACTATAAGCGGCATGGCCGCAGGAGGATAAATACTATGGCAAACATTCGCGACCCTAAGAACTGGAGCTTTGAAACCAGACAGTTACATATCGGTCAGGAGCAGGCAGACCCTGCTACCGACGCAAGAGCAGTGCCGATTTACGCAACGACCTCGTATGTATTTCACAATTCACAGCACGCGGCCGACCGTTTCGGTCTTAAAGACGCGGGAAACATCTACGGCAGACTGACCAACCCGACGCAGGACATTTTTGAGCAGCGCATAGCGTCGCTTGAAGGCGGCGTTGCGGCTTTGGCAACCGCTTCCGGCGCGGCGGCGATCAACTATACCGTCGGCGCGCTGGCAAGAAGCGGCGAACATATCGTTGCCTCCAAGACCATTTACGGCGGCACTTATAATCTGCTGGCGCACACTCTCCCGCTTTCGAGCGGAATCACAACGACATTTGTCGACCCCGATGAGGAGGGCTCCTTTGAGGCGGCTATACAGGATAACACAAAAGCGATCTTCATTGAAACGCTGGGCAACCCCAACTCGAATATCATAGACATTGAAGCGGTCGCCGCCGTCGCTCACAGGCACGGGATACCGCTGGTTATTGATTCGACCTTTGCGACGCCTTATCTCATTCGCCCGATCGAATACGGCGCCGACATCGTCGTTCACTCCGCGACGAAGTTTATCGGCGGTCACGGGACCGCGATCGGCGGCGTGATCGTTGACAGCGGAAACTTCGACTGGAAGGCTTCCGGCAAATATCCCTGGATCTCCGAGGCAAATCCGAGCTATCACGGCATTTCCTTTGCAGATGCGGTCGGCCCCGCGGCGTTTGTTACCTATATCCGCGCGATTTTGCTTCGCGACACCGGCTCGACCCTCTCGCCTTTCCATGCGTTTTTATTCCTGCAAGGTCTGGAGACCCTCTCCCTGCGCGTAGAGCGCCATGTCGAAAATGCGCTGAAGATTGTGGAGTATCTTAGCCGTCACCCGCAGGTGGAAGCGGTGCATCACCCCTCTCTCGAAAGCGATCCGAGCCACAAGCTGTATCAAAAATACTTCCCCAACGGAGCAGGGTCAATCTTCACATTTGAGGTCAAGGGGGACGCTGCGACGGCGCAAAAGTTCATCGACAACCTCGCGATCTTCTCGCTGCTTGCCAATGTTGCCGATGTAAAGTCTTTGGTGATACACCCCGCAAGCACGACCCATTCGCAGCTTACCGAAGAGGAGCTGCTGGATCAGGGCATCAAGCCGAATACCATTCGTCTGTCAATCGGCACCGAAAATGTAAAGGATCTGATCGCCGCGCTCGACGAAGCGTTCAAGGCAATCGAGTAAAACGCACTAAAGCACACCGGGCTTGAAGGTCCGGTGTGTTTTAGTATGCAAAAAGCAACCCACTCGGGGAGCATTCCGAGCGGGTTGCTTTTTGCGATGCGCCTTATTTTTGAGCAAAGATGCCATATCCGCGCTTGGCAGCTGTCTTTAAGTCTTCTTATAAATAGCTCTCGGAAATTAGCGGACGGTTGATTTTTGATGCATCATAAGCAGGCTGACAGCAATATTTAACTCATTGTGCCGGTGGGCCAGTGCCAGAGATATTATAGGTTCTGCGCCGAAAAATGGCGGAAATACGGGATTTTATAGTTTTTCCCCTGACACGGCACGGTGACACAGCATAGATTTTCCCTTGAAGCAGCTTCGGCTGCTTCTGTTTTTTGTCGGATTATAGATTTTATAAGTTATATCTTATAAAATTGTGAAAAACCTCTTGAATTTCAATTATAAATGTGATACACTTGATATACAGAAAGCGAGGCGGAAATCATGATAAAACGTGAAATGTATATGCGGAGGATCAGACCCTTTATCGGTGGGGAGCTTGTCAAGGTGATGACGGGCATTCGCAGGAGCGGCAAGTCGGTCATGCTGGAGCTCATAAAAGAAGAACTGACAGAGAACGGCGTCAGCTCCGAGCAGTTTATCTCTATGAATTTTGAGGATATGCGCAACTCCCATCTTCTTAACGCTCAGGCACTTCACGACGAGGTTATTGCCCGGGCGAGCGGAATCGATGGCAAAAAGTATCTCTTCTTTGACGAGATTCAGGAGGTCAGGGATTGGGAAAAGTGTATCAACTCCTTCAGGGTAGAGCTTGATTGCGACATCTACATCACCGGCTCCAATGCAAAGCTGCTGTCGGGTGAGCTGTCGTCATACCTCGGCGGCAGATATGTCGAGTTCGTCATCTATCCGTTCTCCTTTACCGAGTTTCTGGAGCTTTACCGCCAGTGCTTCCCGAATACTACGGCAGAGCAGGCGTTTAAGAAGTATCTCATATCAGGCGGAATGCCCTATCTCTATAATCTGAGATTTGAAGAGGAACCTGTCCGGCAGTACCTGACAGACATATTCAATTCCGTCCAGCTCAAGGATATTGTCAGGCGGCAGAACATTCGCGACGCAGACCTTTTGGAGCGCATTATCGCCTATGTGATGGCTAATGTCGGGACTACCTTCTCCGCAACATCGCTGTCGAAATATCTGAAAAACGAGGGAAGGACGGTTGCCCCCGAAACGATCATCAACTATATAAGGTACTGCTCAGAGGCGTATCTCTTTTATAAGGTAAACCGCGAGGATCTTCAGGGCAAGCAGATACTTTCAACCAACGAAAAGTATTATATCGCTGACCACGGTATTCGCGAAGCTGTCTACGGCGGGAATATGCGGGATATCAACCTCACGCTTGAGAACATCGTGTATCTTGAGCTTCTGCGCAGGGGCTATACTGTCCTCACCGGGAAAATCGGCGAGCGGGAGATCGACTTCGTCTGCACGCTGAAAAGTCAGAAGCTGTATGTTCAGGTGACGTATATGCTCGCCTCGCCCGAAACGGTCGAGCGGGAGTTCGGGGTATATGATCTGGTGAGGGACAACTTCCCGAAGTATGTCGTATCTCTCGACGAGATCGACATGAGCCGAAACGGTATCCGGCACATGAACGTCCGCGATTTTCTGACGGCGAAAGAGTGGAATTGACCGCGGCAGGCCCGATTATGAATCCTGTGCCGGCGTGTCAGTGTCAGAGATATTATAGATTTTGCGCCGAAAAATGGCGGAAATACGGGCTTCTTTAGTTTTTTGCCTTTGGCATGGCACGGTGACACAGGGCAGTGTGCGGAAATTTCACGGGCACGATTTTTAACTGCCTTTATGAGATTTGCAGATAGACGAAGTCGGCGACCTGCTGAACATCAAAATGATCAGCAAGGTCGCCGGATACAGTTGCTCTTCAATTTGCAGATGGTGCGAAATCGGAAAGCTCCGCTCCTTCAGAATCTCCGGGGCATATAATGTACCGAAGAGTGGCTCGTTGAGTTTTTGACTTCGGAATACGCGAGCGAGATTGTAAGGAAGTCAAAGCGGCATCTTGAAATGATAAGGGAGTTTTTGAAGAAAGTATAAAAACATTATAGTAGAAATTTTCTTGATAATATGCTTGACATTGTAAACCAAAAAGCGTATAATAAATGCAAAGGAGATGTTACTATGTCCACAACACCTACACAGGTTCGGATCGATTCCGACATCAAGAAACAGGCAACGGCGCTTTTTAACAACTTGGGGCTGGATATGTCCTCGGCGGTGAATCTGTTTTTGCACCAGTGCGTTTTACGCGGAGGCTTGCCGTTTGCGGTGGAGATCCCGCAGCAGTATAACGAGGAAACCGTTGCCGCGATGAACGAGTTTTATGCGATGAAAGCTCACCCGGAACAGTATAAGCGTTACTCCTCTTTCAGCGACGCAGTGAATGATGATTCGGAGAATGACGGTCAGTAAAACAAATTTAATAATTCAGAAATCCCCGCTCCCCTGCGTTATGCAGAACCCGAGCGGGGATTTTTTGTTTCAAGATGACAGGAGGAAATTATGGCAG
>CANQJB010000012.1 GCA_947624155.1 uncultured Clostridia bacterium | reverse complement strand
TCATTCGATAGCTGATAGGTTAGTACAATACTACCACCTACCATGGTGATTTGAGCGTACTCTAACTCTAAATGGTTCGCATAAGCGAAATCTGGTGGAGCATACGGGATTCGAACCCGTGACCTCCACACTGCCAGTGTGGCGCGCTTCCAACTGCGCTAATACCCCGAAAATTCACGCTATCGTTTCACCAAGCGATATAATAACACATATCAGAAAAAAATGCAAGTGTTTTTCCGAAAAAATTTCAAAAAAATTTTTTAAATGCCTCCGAGGCTCAATTTACCCTTGCCAACTGTTGACTTCTATGATATAATAAAATTTCATACGGCATATATCAACCGCAAATATCCAAGCAATGCTTTTATATAAAGAGGAAAACAGATGACAGAAAAATTCGTCAGAGCCAATTTGAAATATCTCAAGGGTTTTATGACCGAGAGCTCGCTCTCCGCCGCCAGAAAGACCCATGTTCTTCTCGGAGATTTCATGGCCGCCTCCCACCGGTCCGGCACCCGCCATGAGCGCAGAAGCTTTGAAAATTTCGAAGGGGAATGGATAATTCCCGAGGAAGAACAGCGCTCCGGAGTTGTACTCTATCTCCACGGCGGAGGCTATACCTGCGGAAATATCGAATATGCGCGCGGCTTCGGCACCGTTCTCGCCAACGAGTTCGGTATAAGGGTGTTCTGCTGCGCATACCGCCTCGCGCCGGAGGACCCCTTTCCGGCTGCTGTCGATGACGCTGTCGCCGCCTATGAATACCTTCTCCAAAGCGGCTTTTCACATGACAAAATTTTCCTTTGCGGTGAAAGCGCCGGCGGGGGACTCTGCTATGCCCTCAGCCTGAAGCTCTGCGAGCTCTGGCAGCCTCAGCCCGCTGGTATCGTCGCGATCTCCCCCTGGACCGACCTGACACTTTCCGGAAAGTCGCATAAAGACAACAACGAGATCGACCCCTCGATGACTACCGAGCGCGTAAAGTTTTTTGCCGAATGCTATTGCCCCGGAGACTGCAAAAACCCGCTCGTCTCGCCGGTCTTCTTTGAAAAGGAACACGCCGACTTCCCGCCCTCGATTATATTCGCCGGAGGCGACGAGGTGCTCCTCGACGATTCGAGAATGATGCACGACCGCCTCAGCAAGGCGGGATTCAAGTCCGAGCTGATTATCCGTCCGAATCTCTGGCACGCCTATGTGCTCTATAACCTGCGAGAATACCGCAACGACTATGAAAAGATCGGCCGCTTTTTGGACAAGCGCCTGAACGCCGACGGCCGCTATTGGCGCAGGCTCGACAACGCCGCCCTGATCTTTCCGGCGTCGAAGCGCCGCGGCTGGCACAACGTCTTCCGTCTCTCCGCCGACCTCTTTGAGCCGGTCGACCGAGATGTAATGCAGTCGGCGCTCGAGGTGACCGTCAAGCGCTTTCCGCTGATATCCTCGCGCCTCAGAGCGGGATTTTTCTGGTATTATCTTGAACAGACCGACGCGCCGGAGATAATCCGCGACGGCCCTCAGCCGATAATGAAGCGCGGCTTCGGCGCGGTAAGGCAGTGTGCAATAAGGGTACTATATTATAAAAACAGGATCGCGGTCGAATTTTTCCACGCCGTGACCGACGCCAACGGCGGCGAGATATTCTTAAAAACGCTTATTGCGGAATATATCTCTCAGAAATACGGCGTTGAGATTCCGAACACCGACGGAGTTGAGGACAGACTCGCCAGCCCGACCGACGATGAGCTTGAAGACAGCTTTACCGAGCATTCCGGCGTAGTCGGTCTCAAAAGGCCAACCGACAAGGCTTATCACTTGTCAGGCGTCAGAGAAAAGGACGGATTTTTAAATCTGACCTGCGGCTCAATGGCGGTAGATGAGCTTTTAGTGAGCTGTCACTCCTACGGCGTGACGCTGACAGAATACCTCGCCTCGGTCATGGTGATGACGCTTCTGACAATTCAAAAGCGTAAAGTATATCGGCTTGACAAACGCCTGCCGGTAAAGGTTCAGATTCCGGTAGACCTCAGACGCCTTTTCCCAAGCACAACTCTGCGCAACTTTGTAATGGTGGTGAATGTCGGCATTGACCCGAGAATGGGGGACTACACCTTTGAAGAAGTTCTCGGAATCATAAAGCGTCAGTTGGAACTCTCCGCAACAGCGAAGAATATCCAGGCCGTTTTCACCACTAACGTCAACTCCGAAAAGGTGTTTATCGTCAAGCTTGTGCCTCTGTTCATTAAAAATATAGTGATGAAAGCCGTATTTGACCGCGTCGGCGAGTCTCAGGCCTGCATCACGATGTCAAATCTCGGCAGAATAAACGTCCCCGAGAAGATGCGCGGCTATGTAAAGGCTTTTGACTTTATACTCAGCCCGCAGGCTCGCTCGCCTCATAACTGCGGAATATGCTCTTACGGCAACGAGCTGAGAATCAACTTTATCCGCCGCTCTGAGGACCCCGAGCTGGAGCGCGAATTCTTTAGGAATCTTGTCCGTCTAGGGCATCATGTGACCGTCTGGAGCAACTCCAAGCCCCGGTCAGAAAGGCTGTGATATATAATGTACTGTGTAAATTGCGGCGTCGAGCTCAGCGACAGCGAAAAGGTCTGTCCGCTCTGCAAGACCATTGTCTTCCACCCCGATCTTCCGTCGCCTTCCGGCGACCGCCCCTATCCCGAATATGTCGAGCCGGTCAGACATTTTAACCGTTACGGAGCTCTTTTTGTCCTGACCGTGATCTTCCTGATCCCCCTGATTCTGACCCTTCTTATCGACCTGAAGATCAATTCTGCGGTAGTCTGGTCGGGATATGTCATCGGCGGACTTGTTCTGGGCTATGTTTCACTGGTGCTGCCGTTTTGGTTCAAACGCCCGAATCCTGTCATCTTCATTCCTTGCAGCGGCGCAACGGCGATACTCTTTTTACTCTATATCTGCCTCAGCACCGGCGGGCGCTGGTTCCTGCCGCTAGCGTTCCCGATCGCGGGGATCGCGACTCTGCTTCTGACCGCCGTCGCCGCGCTTTTAAGATATATCAAGAGGGGAAAGCTCTATATCTTCGGCGGAGCGCTGATCGCCCTCGGCGGATACAGTATGCTTGTCGAGATGTTTATCTGCATCACCTTCCACCTCAGATTTGTCTTCTGGTCGGTATATCCTCTTGTCGCCTGTGTTCTTGCCGGCCTGCTTTTAATAACAATAGCGGTCTGCAAGCCCCTTCGCAGCACGCTTGACAAAAGATTTTTCATTTGAATCGGAATCGGGAGCTCCGTTTAACGGAGTCTCCCGATTTTCAGTGTATATTCCCGCCACTGAACTCTGCGCTAATCTCACTCAGCTCCTTTAGCCCCTCGATATAGGGCTGATAGAGCTCAAGCATATTCCCCGCGCCGTAAAGCCCGCAGGCCGAGCAGCTTTCGCATTCGTTTGCGTCGCACCCCAGCCCGTTTTTAACTATCCGTTCGCGCTCCTCGCGCGTCGTGTCCTTGATAAGATATTTCATGTCTGCTCCTTTCTCCTGTTCGGTTGTCTTTTTGCACATTATATCACAACAGTTTTAGTATTTCTGATCCTGAGCTGAAAATTCTGTGAAATTTGTTCCAACTCCCTTGACATCTTGACAAAATAATAATAGAATTGTAATTGAGGAAAAGTTGGATTTTCCGGCAGGGGAGTCCTAGGCTGCAAAGTGCAAGCATTTTTTGCCTCGCTTGCAGCTCGGCAAGCAGGGGACCCCCGGCGAGGGTAAACGATGCCCGTTACTAAGTGCAAAAGGTCACTTTCGTTAGCATCGTTCTGCAAAGGCTTCGCCTTTGCCCAACTACCATAGCAACTAACAATTCACCTGATTGTTTTGCCTACCCTCCTGCGCTTCGCTTCGCAAGAGAATCCGCGCTCTGCGGAGCGCGCGAGGGGCGCTGCCCCTCGACCCCGCAAGCCTTTTGAAAAAGGCTTGACCGAAAACTTTCAATATGGCAATAATCCGCTTTTTTGAGATAAATACTGCCGATATTCAAAGGCAAGTTTTATTGAATATATTTACAAAAAGGAGATTTATTTTATGGCAACATTGACGAAAAACCCAAATGTCAACAAATGGGTTGACGAAATGATTTCGCTTTGCAAGCCTGACAAGGTCGTTTGGATCGACGGCTCCGAGGAGCAGCTTGACGGGCTCCGTGCCGAGGCGATCTCCACCGGCGAGATGATCAAGCTCAATGAGGAGAAGCTCCCCGGCTGTCTCTATCACAGAACTCTGCCCAACGACGTCGCAAGAGTCGAGGACAGAACCTTTATCTGCTCCCGCAAGGAAGAGGACGCCGGCCCGACCAACAACTGGTGCGACCCCAAGGAGATGTATGCTAAACTCACTCCGATGTATGACGGCGTAATGAAGGGAAGGACAATGTATATCATTCCCTATTCGATGGGTCCGATCGGCTCTCCTCTCGCTAAAGTCGGCGTCGAGGTCACCGACTCGATCTACGTCGTTCTCAATATGGCTATCATGACCCGCATGGGCGCTCAGGCGTTCAAGAACCTCGGCGACGAGTCCGACGACTTCGTCCGCGGACTTCACTCCAAGGCCGACGTCGACCCCGAGAAGCGCTATATCGTTCAGTTCCCCGAGGACAACACTATCTGGTCTATCAACTCTGCCTACGGCGGAAACGTCCTTTTGGGCAAGAAGTGCTTCGCTCTCAGAATCGCTTCCTTCCAGGGCAAGAACGAGGGCTGGATGGCCGAGCATATGCTTATCCTCGGAATCCAGAAGCCTAACGGCGAGATCAAGTATGTAACCGCCGCTTTCCCGTCCGCCTGCGGAAAGACCAACCTCGCGATGCTCATTCCTCCCGAGGGCTACACCAAGCGCGGCTATAAGGTCTGGACAGTCGGCGACGATATCGCCTGGCTCAAGCCCGGCCCTGACGGCAGACTCTACGCTATCAACCCCGAGAACGGCTTCTTCGGCGTCGCTCCCGGCACCAACGAAAAGTCCAACTACAATGCTCTTGCTTCAACTAAGCGCAATACAATCTTCACCAATGTCGCAATCAACAACGACGATATGACCGTCTGGTGGGAGAAACTCGACAAGAATCCTCCTGTCAACGCAACCGAATGGAAGGGCGAAAAGGTCAACGGCCCCGAATATGTCGCCGCAGGCAACAAGCTCGCTCACCCCAACTCCCGCTTTACCGCTCCTGCCGAGAACTGCCCCTGCATCTCTCCCGAGTTCAATAATCCCCAGGGTGTTCCGATCAGCGCGATCATCTTCGGCGGAAGAAGAGCGAAGACCGCTCCGCTGGTATATCAGTCCTTTAACTGGCAGCACGGCACATTCGTCGGCTCGATAATGGCCTCCGAGACAACTGCGGCTGCGACCGGCGCGGTAGGCGTTGTCCGCCGCGACCCGATGGCGATGCTCCCGTTCTGCGGCTACCATATGGGCGATTACTGGGCTCACTGGCTCGAAATGGGCAAGGTACTCGGCGACAAGGCTCCTAAGATCTTTAACGTCAACTGGTTCCGCACCGACGACAACGGCGATTTCATCTGGCCCGGCTACGGCGACAATATGCGCGTCCTCGACTGGATCATCGACCGCTGCGAGGGAACCGTCGACGCTGTCGAAACTCCTATCGGCTATGAGCCGAAGCCCGAGGACATCAACGTCGAGGGTCTCGACGGAATCACCACCGAGACCGTCGCCGATCTCCTCACCGTCGATAAGAACCTCTGGAGAGAAGAAGCCAAGGGCATCGAAGAGTTCTATAAGAAGTTCGGCGCCAAGCTCCCGAAGGAGATGTCCGACGAGCTCAAGGCTCTCGAAGCAAGACTTGCGTAAAGCCGCAATTTCGCGTTTAACCCCTTTCCCGCCGTCGGCGGGGGAGGGGTTAGCTTTTTAGCAGCCGATTTTGTAGAAATTGAGTTGAATTAGTATTGCAACGGTAGAAACTTTCGTCATTATGACTATTTACAAACGCTAAAATTTGTGTATAATATTAGTAGAGTTTCTAACTTACCTGTTTTACCCGTTCGGGCAATCTTTATTATTGACATCCTCATAATATAATGTTCCAAGTAAATGGCGGAGTAAGAGAGCGGTTTCGTTCTCTTATTTCGCTTTTTAGGAGAAATTTCGCAAGGGTACTTTTCAAAACCCGCAATTTGCTGTATAATACCGTTGGGAGGCGGAATAATGCAAAAGATTCTCGGCTGTATGCGAAAGGCGATAACCGAATTTGACCTGATTGAAAACGGCGACCGTGTCGCTGTCGGCGTCTCCGGCGGAAAGGACAGCCTAGTGATGCTCAAAGGTCTGATTCAGCTTCGCGATTTTATCGGAATCGACTACGACCTCGTCGCTGTGACCCTCGACCCCTGCTTCGGCGGTGTCCCGGGGGATTACAGCCCGGTCGAGCGGCTCTGCGAGGAAAACGGAATCGAATATATTCTCGAGCGAACCAGAATCGGCGAGATAGTATTCGACGTCAGAAAGGAAAAGCACCCCTGCTCGCTTTGCGCAAAGCTCAGGCGGGGAGCGCTCCATAAAGCGACACAGACAGCCGGCTGCAACAAAGTCGCCCTCGGCCACCACTTCAACGACGCCGTAGAGACCTTTGTGATGAACCTCTTTGTCGAGGGAAGGATCGGCTGCTTCGCGCCAAAAAGCTATCTCGACCGGCGGGATATAACGGTGATCAGGCCGCTCGTCTTCGCAACGGAGAGTGAGATAAAGCACGCTGCCTACCGCAACGGTCTTGAAATAGTAAAATCAAAATGCCCCGCCGACGGCAACACCAAGCGCGAGGAGATCAAGCGGGCTCTTGCCGCGCAGGAAAAGCTCGACCGCGGTTTTACAGACCGGATTTTTGGTGCGATGCGCCGCGCGGGTATCGACGGCTGGGGAATCAAAGAGGAGGAAGACAGAAAGTGAAGCTGATGTTTATCGGAGACGTGGTCGGGGGAGCAGGCTGCCAGTTTCTGGCCTCGAGGATCAAGGAGCTCCGCAAAAGATATGAGGCGGATATCCTTGTTGTAAACGGTGAAAATTCCGCGACCGGAAACGGAATCACCGCTTCCTCGGCGAAGATGCTAACCCAGCTCGGTGCAGATGTTATCACGAGCGGAAATCACGCCTTCAAGCGCCACGAGTCGCAGCATATCTATGACGAGCTGCCCTATCTTATCCGCCCCGCAAACTTCCCGGAAGGAGTTATCGGCAAGGGATACTGTGTTCTCGATATGGGCAGAGCGCGCATCGCCGTCGTCAATCTCCTCGGAGTGACATATTTGGAGCCGCTCGACAACCCGTTCACCGTCATCGACAGAATACTCGGCGAGCTTGATACCCCCAATATATTCCTTGATTTTCACGCCGAGGCGACCTCCGAAAAAAAGGCGATGGGTTTTTATCTAGACGGCAGAGTTACCGCCGTTATCGGCACGCACACCCATGTCCAGACCGCAGACGAGAAAATTCTCGGCGGCGGAACGGCATATATCACCGACGCGGGAATGACCGGCCCGGAGGAATCGGTCCTCGGCGTCGAAAAGGAGCTCGCGATCTCAAAACTGCGCTTTCGCTTTCCGACCCGCTTTGTCGAGGCGCAGACGCCCTGCTTCATCAACGGCGTTGTTATCGACTTCGACGAAAAAACAGGGCGCGCCCGAAAGATCGTGCGCGTCGTTGAAAGATGATCATTTGAATATCAGCCTGACGGCGAGGGCTGAGAGCGCAAAAGCCGTCAGATCGCCCGCCAGAGCCGCCGGAAGCGCCTGGCGGGATTTTTTTACCCTTGTCGCGGCGAAGTAGACCGCGACGGTGTAAAATGTCGTCTCGGTCGAGCCCATTAAAACGCTTGCAACTCTGCCCGCGAAGCTGTCGGGGCCGTTTTCGTTGAGAACATTTTCGAGTATCGAGAGCGCTCCGCTGCCCGAGACAGGTCTTAAAAGCGCGAGCGGCAGACATTCTTCCGGAAAGCCGAGCTTTTGCATCAGCGGCGCCGCGAGCGATGTCAGTGCGTCGAGCGCGCCTGAGGCGCGAAGCATACCCACGCCGAGCATCAGAAGCGTCAGCGTCGGCAGAAGCTCAACTGCGGTTTTAAGGTTATCCCTCGCGCCCTCGCAGAACGTGTCGAGAATATCGACCTTTTTGTAAAGCCCCCAGGCGAATATGCCGAGTATCAGCACCGGCATGACGATGGAGCTAATGTCCATGCTTATCACCGATTTCCAGCAGCTCAGCAGCGGTCAGCGCGGCAGCGAGAGAGCATACAGAAACAATTATCACGCATGGGAGTATGTCGAGTGGCGAAGCGCTTCCCGCTCTGGCGCGCAGAGCAGCGACTGTTGTTGGAATAAGCTCGACCGAACAGGCGTTAATTACCGCGAGCTTTATCATGTTGAGCGAAGCGCGTTCTCCAGGCTTTTCCTCCCGTTCGAGCTGCTTCATCGCCTCTATTCCGAGCGGAGTCGCGGCGTTTCCGAGTCCGAGAAGGTTTGCGCTGACATTCATCGCGATCGCGCCGAGAGCTCTCGAGTCGCGGTCGAGACCCCTGAAAACAAATCTGAGAATCGGTTTGAGAACTTTTGTCAGATTTTTCGTCAATCCCGACTTCTCTGCAATTCTCATCACTCCGCCCCAGACCGCCATCGCGCCCGCGAGGGTCAGAGTCAGAGAAACTGCGTCAGCTCCCGAGGAGATGACCGCCGCCGAAACCTGCTGGGCCGTTCCGCCGAAAACCGAGCAGACAACTGCTGCCAAAATTATGAAAGAAAGCAAATAACCTATCATTTTGGTACCTTTTTAGCGTTTTTTTGTAGAAATTGCAGGGTTGACAAATTGAGAAAAGTATGGTAATATGTCGGAAACCGGCATAATGAGGTGGAGACGAAGGACGGATTACTGCCGTTATTTTCCGTAAATTTACCGCCGTGGCGGATTCAACAAAAAGCACAACGTTCGGAATCATCACCTGAGCGATCCCTCATAAACACCTATTATCATTCCATCACAATTTATCAAGGAGGACAATCATGAAATCTACCGGTATTGTTAGAAGAGTAGACGAGCTCGGGAGAATTGTTGTTCCCATGGAGCTCAGAAAGACTCTGGACATCAAGGAGAAGGATCCGATCGAAATTTTTACCGAGGGCGACAGCATCATTCTCCGCAAGTTTACTGACAGCTGCATCTTCTGCGGTGACAGCAGCGACGCCATCCGCTTTGAAGGCAAGATAATCTGCAAGGATTGCCTGACTAAGCTCAAGGGCTTCTGATCTTGGCGCTGTCCGGCCTTGTCTGATTAAGAATATGCCGGACATACAACATTTATTACGCAAAACCGCTCTGCTTTTGCAGAGCGGATTCTTTTTATAAAATCTATTGCATATTCGGCGCGTCTGTGGTAAAATAATGGATAGCGTTATTTTTTTAATGGGTGGTGTTTTCTTGCAAGCCGAATACAGTTATACCGATCTTGGCGGAGGTGCGGAGCTGACTTTGATCACCGACCCCAAGTTCAAGTCGAATATGATCAACGTCAGATTTCTGACCTTCTTTGACCCTAAGTGGGCTCCGGCCTATGCTCTGATCCCGCAGCTCATAGTTTCAACCAACCGCTTATGTCCCGACAGCGCGATGATGAACAGGCGTTTAAACTCGCTCTACGGAGCGTGGACAGGCGCTTATACCAACCACCGCGGTGGCGTCTTTGAGCTGTCGGTCAGCCTCAACTGCCTGCGGGACAGATTTGTGCTCGGCGGTGAAAAGGTCTTTGAAGAGGCCGCGCAGCTCCTCGCCGACTGCATCTTTGACCCGTTTGTCGAAAACGGAGGCTTTGCCGAGGCGGAGTTTTCCGCCAAAAAGCTGAGCCTTCTCAACCTGATAGACGGCGAAATAAACGACAAGCCTTATTATGCGACTCTTAAGGCCCTTGAAATAGCATATCGCGGCGAGACCTGCGCCCAGCGCCACTTTGTCTCCCGCGAGGCAGTTGAAAAGCTGACCGCCGCCGAGGCTTATGAAGCCTATAAACACCTGTTGTCAACCGCTAAGTTTGACATAACTATCTGCGGCGGAGGTGAATTTGAGGGCGCCTGCGAGATATTCAAAGAGGCATTCAAAACCGGCCGCAGCCGCTGGGACAACCCCGTGTATTACAGCCCCAGCCCCGCAAAGCCGGAGCCGGAATACGGCGAACTCAGGCTGGATGTCCAGCAGGCAAACCTTATAATGATATATAAGACCTGCGGAGCCGACAGCGCCGCAATGGAGGTTTTGAGCAGCCTTTACGGCGAAACTCCGGTCTCAAAGCTGTTTCTGAATGTCCGCGAGAGGCTCAGCCTCTGCTACGGCTGTTCGTCGGTCTTCGGCCCCGCGAAGGACGTTTTGATCGTCGACAGCGGCGTCGCGCCTGAAAATGTCGGGGTCGCGAAAAACGAGATTATCCGCCAGCTGGATCTGATAACCGAGGGCGATTTTTCAAACGAAGAGCTCAGCGCCGCGAAGCTCGCGATCGAAAACAACTGCCGCGGAATCGGCGATCGTATCGGCAGACTCGACGAATGGTACCACGCCTGCCGTCTTAAAGGCATCAGCGAGACACCTGAGCAGCATATTCAGAAGCTCTGGAATGTGTCGCGTGAAGATGTTGTCGCTGCGGCGAGAGCGCTTAAGCTCGACACTGTCTTTGTTCTGACCGATAAGGGGGTATGAGTGTGAAAAGCGAAAAGCAGCTTATTACCAATGAGCGGATCGGCGAGAGCTACTATAAAATTAAACACCCGTCGGGGCTGACAATTTATGTAATGGAGCTCAAAGGCTTCAGCGGCACCTGCGCGATGTTCGGAACCAAATACGGCTCGATAAACACCCGCTTTAAGACTAAAGACGACCCCGATTTTATAACCGTTCCCGAGGGGGTAGCTCATTTTCTTGAGCATAAGCTATTTGAAAACGAGGATTGTCAGGTCTTCGAGCTCTATGCGAAAACCGGCGCTTCCGGCAACGCCTACACCAGCTTTGACCGCACCGTCTATCACTTCGACTGCACCGAAAACTTCCGCGAGTCGCTTGAAATTCTTCTCGACTTTGTCCAGAAGCCCTATTTCACCGACGAATCGGTCGCAAAGGAGCAGGGGATAATCGGGCAGGAGATCAAGATGTGCGAGGACAACCCCTATCGGAGAGTTTATTTCAACCTTTTGCAGGCCGTCTATGAAAGCCACCCGGTCAGGATCGAGATAGTCGGAACCGTCGATTCGATCGCGAAAATCGACACCGGCCTTCTATACCGCTGCTACAACACCTTCTACAACCTCAACAACATGGTCCTGACCGTCGCAGGGAACTGCGACGTCGACGAGGTTTTAGAGGTCGCGGACAGAATGCTGAAGCCCTGCGAAAACAAAGAGCTTGTGACCCTGTTCCCCGATGAGCCGGAAAATGTTCCGAGGCGGGAGATTGTTCAAAAAATGTCGCTCGGGACTCCGCTTTTCTCGATCGGATATAAGGTCAGACCGAGCAGCGGGACAGAAATGCTCAAAAACGAGTTTGCCTCTGCGTTTTTAATGTCCGCGATATTCGGGCCGACTTCGAGGTTTTATAAGGAGAACACCGAGTCGGGGCTGATAAACAGCAGCTTTGAGACAGAAACCGACGACGGCGAGGGCTACTTTATGAACGCCGCCTCCGGAGAGTCGGAGAACCCGCGCAGGGTAATGGAGCTTATGAACTTCGAAATCGGGCGTGTCCGCCGCGAGGGTCTTCCGCGAGAGGAATTTGAGGAGTTCAGGCGCGCGCGCTACGGCGGAATCGTCCGCTCGTTCAACAACGTCTCGGCGAGCGCTTCGCAACTTCTCGCTTCACACCTCGCAGGGCTCGACACCTTCGCTCCGCTCGATGTTCTGGCCGAAATGACCTTTGAAGACGTAATGTCGAGGCTCGACACGCTTCTTTGTCCCGAGCGCTGCGCGATCTCGATAATAGAACCGATAACCGACTGAAAAAGGAGTTAATACTATGACAATTGATTTTGTACGCGAGGTAATGGACAGTCAGGACGTAATATACTTCCCGTTCTGCGACTGGCTTTTCCCGAACGGCCTGAAGATCGACAATGTGATGTTCACTATCCCGTGGTTCAACGACACCAGCATCGAGGTATATAAATACGGCTTTCTGATCGCTCTCGGAATGCTGCTCGCCGTAATCTACGCCTCAAGGCGTATGCGCAGCTTCGGCCTCGACACCGACCGCGCGATGGACGTTATCCTCGCAGGACTTGTCGGCGCGATAATCGGCGCGAGGGCTTACTACGTCATATTCAAGCTCAACGAGCTCTATCTTACCGACGAGGGCGGCCTCGACATTATTAAAGTTCTCAGTATAAGAGACGGCGGACTTGCAATCTACGGCGGAGTTATCGGCGCGCTGATCTTCGGCGGCATAACCGCGATGATAAGGCGTGTAAAGCTGCCCCCGATGCTTGACCTGATGGGTCTCGGGCTTTTGATCGGCCAGTGCCTCGGCCGCTGGGGCAACTTCTTCAACCAGGAGGCATACGGCACCAAGACCACACTCCCGTGGGGTATGACCAGCAACACGATTCTGAACGGCCTTTATTTCTACTACTACCCCGAAAACACCACCGTCGTCACCAACCGCGCGACCGAAATGGTCGCACACCCGTGCTTTCTCTATGAATCACTCTGGTGTCTGATCGGTTTTCTGATCCTGCACTTCTATTCAAAGAAATTCCGCAAGTTCGACGGTGAGATATTCCTGCTCTACATCGGCTGGTACGGCGCGGGCCGCTTCTGGATCGAAGCGCTCAGAACCGACAGCCTCTTTATCCCCGGCACACCCTTTAAGGTATCTCAGCTCGTCGCCGGAACCTGCGTTCTCTTCTCGATCATTCTTCTTATAATAAACTATGTTTCGGTCAAAAAGAACGGCTGCACCTTCTATTATGAGACCGACGAGTCGAAGGAGCTTCTGAGACTCCGCGACGAAAAGCTCAATAAGAAGCGCCGCCCCGACGACAACGCCGCCCTCGACGAACATATTCTCGCCGACGGAGTTGACAGCGAGGATGAGCCCGACGTCGCCGAATCCGAATCCGAGCAGGTTGATGAAGACTCTGATTCGGTCGAGACAACCGAGGCGGAGAGCGTTCCCGAAGACGAAAGCAAAACAGAAACGGAGGAAAACGAAAATGGCGAATCTGATTAACGGCAAGGAGATCGCGGCGAATGTCCGCGAAAAGGTGAGGCTTGAAGCTCTTGAATTAAAGAATAGAACCGGAATTATCCCCGGGCTCGCGGTGATTTTGGTCGGCGACGACCCCGCCTCGAAAATTTATGTCAACAACAAGAAAAAGGCCTGCGCCGAGGCCGGCTTCAATTCCTTTGAACATCTTCTTCCCGCGTCGGCCTCTCAGGATGAGCTCATCGCCCTGATCGACAGTCTGAACGCCGACCCGTCTGTTCACGGAATACTCTGTCAGCTTCCTTTGCCCGGCCACATCGACGAGCGCGCTGTAATAAACGCGATCTCTCCCGAGAAGGACGTCGACGCCTTCCACCCGGTAAATGTCGGAAAAATCATGATCGGCAGCTATGACTTTCTTCCCTGCACCCCTGCGGGGATAATGGAGCTTATTCATTCGACAGGAATCTCGGTCAGCGGCAAGAAATGCACCGTTGTCGGCCGCTCGAATATCGTCGGCAAGCCGATGGCAATGCTGCTTTTGCACGAAAACGGCACCGTGACCGTCTGCCACTCTAAAACCGCCGATCTCGCGGCGGAGTGCAGATCGGCAGACATCTTAGTCGCTGCTGTCGGAAAGGCTAAGCTGATCACCGCCGACATGGTTAAGGAGGGCGCAATTGTCATTGATGTAGGAACAAACCGCAATTCCGACGGCAAGCTTTGCGGCGACGTCGATTTCGCCGAGGTCGAGAAAAAGGCATCATATATAACACCCGTTCCGGGCGGAGTCGGCCCGATGACGATAGCGACGCTGATGAGAAATACACTGACCGCCGCCGAGCTCGCATCAAAGAAATAAAAAAATCCTGAAAAAGGGCTTTACAAATCAGTTTTTTTGTGCTAGAATAGTCGAGGCTTAATAAAAGCTCAGTACCGCATACGCAGACTGCGGGTTTGCCGCAGAGCGGAGAATACCTGCCGCAGCCTTCGTTTGACGGAATTTTATGAAAGGGGTATTGCAAGATGCTTTTAAAGGATGAAAAGACCGCTATCATCGAAGCTAACAGACTGTCCGAAAACGATACCGGTTCTCCCGAGGTTCAGATCGCCATTCTCACCAAGAGAATTTCCGACCTCACCGAACATCTCAAGGTTCACAAAAACGACCACCACTCAAGACGCGGACTGCTGAAGATGGTCGGCCGCAGACGCAACCTTCTCAACTACCTTATGCGCACTGACATTGAGCGTTACAGAGCAATAGTTGAAAAGCTCGGCCTGAGAAAGTAAGACCGTAAGTCAATAAGGCAGAGGCTTCGGCTTTCTGCCTTTTGATATACTTTCAAGCAACGTTTCAGGCGCGTTTTTTAGTAATAAGCTGAGTTGCCGAAGCTGCGGAGGTTCAGCTTATTGCTAAAACGCTGCTTGAAACTGCATTATCAAAAATTCAAGGAGGAAACAAAAATGGCAATGTCAGAAATCAAGCAGTTTGACAGGTACAGAAAATTTGAAACCACCTTTGCGGGCCGCCCTCTCGTTGTCGAGACCGGAAAGACCTGTGAGCTTTCGAGCGGTTCCTGCTGGGTGCGCTACGGCGAGACCACCGTTATGGTCAACGTCACCGCTTCGGCCAAGCCCCGCGAGGGAGTAGACTTCTTCCCTCTCTCGGTCGACTACGAAGAAAAGCTCTATTCTGTCGGAAAGATACCCGGCTCCTTCACCAAGCGCGAGGGCAAGCCTTCGGATAAGGCGATCCTGACCTCAAGAATGGTCGACCGCCCGATCCGCCCTCTCTTCCCGAAGGATATGCGCAACGATGTCAGCGTCGTGATGACCGTTCTCTCGGTCGACCCAGAGTGCTCGCCCGAAATCGCCGGTATGCTCGGCACCTCTATCGCAATCTCTATTTCGGATATTCCTTGGGCAGGTCCTATCGCAGGCGTCAATGTCGGACTCATCGACGGCGAATTCGTCGTCAACCCGACCCAAGCTCAGAAACACCTCAGCCGCCTCAACCTCACCGTTGCAGGCACTATGGAGAAGATAGTCATGATCGAAGCCGGAGCCGACGAGGTCCCCGACGACCAGATGCTCGACGCCATCAAGACCGGCCACGCCGAGATCAAGCGCATGGTCGAGTTTATCAATCAGATCAGAGCCGAGATCGGCAAGCCCAAGTTTGAATTTGAGTCGATGGAGGTCGACCACGATATGTTCGACGCCATCGAGGAAATGGCCGCCGAGCAGGTCAAGGCTGCCCTTGACACCGACGACAAGAACGTCCGCGAGGCAAGACTAGCCCCGATCGTCGATGCTATCCACGCGAGATTCGATGAAGAATATCCCGAGAAGACCGCGATGATCGACGAGTGCATCTATAAGCTCCAGAAGAAGATCGTCCGCAACTGGCTCTATGAGGGCAAGCGCGTTGACGGAAGGGGAATCGACCAGATCCGTCCTCTCGCCGCAGAAGTCGGCGTTGTTCCGCGCGTACACGGCTCCGGCCTCTTCACCAGAGGTCAGACCCAGGTTCTTTCGATCGTCACCCTCGGCCCTGTCAGCGACTCTCAGAAGCTCGACGGAATCGACGACGAGCTCGAAAAGAGATATATGCACCACTACAACTTCCCGTCCTATTCCGTCGGAGAGACAAAGCCCTCGCGCGGCCCCGGCAGACGTGAGATCGGCCACGGCGCTCTCGCAGAAAAGGCGCTCGTTCCGGTTCTTCCCTCTGTCGACGACTTCCCCTATGCGATCCGCGTCGTTTCCGAGGTTCTTTCCTCCAACGGTTCAACCTCTCAGGGCTCTATCTGCGGCTCTACCCTTGCTTTGATGGACGCCGGCGTTCCGATCAAGGCTCCCGTTGCCGGAATCTCCTGCGGACTTATCACCCGCGACGACGGCTCGTTCCAGACAATGGTTGATATTCAGGGTCTTGAAGACTTCTTCGGCGATATGGACTTCAAGGTCGGCGGCACCCACAAGGGAATCACCGCAATTCAGGTTGATATCAAGGTCGACGGCCTGACCTATGAGATAATCGAAGAGGCATTCGCCAAGACCCACAAGGCCCGCGACTATATTCTCGACGAGATAATGGCAAAGGCCATTGCCGAGCCTCGTCCCGAGGTCTCGAAGTGGGCTCCCAAGATGCTCTCGACAAAGATCCCTGCTGATAAGATCGGCGACGTCATCGGCAAGAGCGGCAAGGTTATCCAGAAGATCGCGGCCGACTGCGAGGTTCAGATCGACGTCGAGGACGACGGCTCCGTCTATGTCAGCGGCCTCGACCTCGAAAAGGCTCAGTCCGCAATCGACATTATCCGCACGATCGCCTTCGACCCCGAGATCGGCTCGATCTACAAGGGCAAGGTTGTCCGCCTGATGAACTTCGGCGCGTTTGTCGAAATCGCCCCCGGCAAGGACGGCTTGGTTCACATCTCGAAGCTCGATATGCACCGCGTCGACAAGGTTGAGGACGTCGTTTCAATCGGCGACGAGATCGTTGTCAAGGTCGTCGAAATTGACGATCAGGGAAGAATCAATCTCTCACGCAAGGACGCTCTTATCGACATCGCGGCGAAAAAGGCCGCCAAGAACAGCGAAGAGCAGGCATAAAAATTAAAATCTCACCCGCGCTGAGCTTTTGCCGGCGCGGGTTTTTATTGAGCGGCTCTCCTCTCGGAACTATTGACATTGTAAAATTAAGTGCTATAATATATATGTCCGCCGCTTTAAACGGCAGTTAAACCTTATTCGCAACGGAGGAAAATCTATGAACAAAATTCTGAGTCGTGTTTTTTCAATCCTGCCGGCAGTGCTTTTGCAATGCCTCTGGCTTTATATTCTCTTTGCGTGGCTCGCCCCATGGGCAGCAATAATTAACGCCGCTCTCTCGGTTCTCGCGCTGATTTTTGTTCTGTATATCATCACCAAACAGGACGAGAGCACATATAAGATCCTCTGGCTCCTTGTGATTCTGACCTTCCCTCTACCCGGCGCGTTATTATATCTTCTTTTCGGCAATAAGCGAACCACCAAGCCGCTGAAAAAGCGGCTCGACAAGTCTCCTCTGCCCGATGATAAAGGCGATTCCTCCGCCGCTTATGAAAAGCTTTCCTCCGAAAACATACGCCTTGCTCAGACCTTTAAATGGGTCGAAAACAAGACCGGTTTCCTGCCCTTTGAAAACCGCACCGCGAAATACTATCCTCTCGGCGATGAGATGTTCCCCGATATGCTTGAAGATATGAAAAAGGCGGAGCGCTTCATCTTCGTCGAATACTTTATCATTGAAAACGGCCTGATGTGGGATTCGATGGTCGACATTCTCGCCGAAAGGGCGGCAAACGGCGTCGACGTCAGAGTGATGTATGACGACCTCGGCAGCATCTCGACCTATACCCGCAGAGACGCCGAAGCCCTCAAAAAGAAGGGAATACGCTGCGTTTCGTTCAATCCGCTCATCGTCATAAAAGGCACCCTCAACTGCCGCGATCACCGCAAAATGCTTATAATCGACGGCAGGGTCGCTTACAGCGGAGGAGTCAACCTCGCCGACGAATATATCAATCACATTGAAAAGCACGGCCACTGGAAGGATATCGGGTTCAGGCTGACCGGCGAGTCGGTCGGAAACTATGTCAGAATGTTCGCACAGTTCTGGAACGCTTTTGCCGGAGAGCATATCCCTGATGAATATCTGACCTCTCTTCCCGCTCCGGACAAGTCCTCCTCCGACGGCCTGATTCTCAGCTACTACGACTCTCCGCTCCGCCCCGACGCCGTCTCCAACGAGCTTTATGTCGATCTTCTGTCGCAGGCCAAAGAATCCGCCTGGTTCTTTACACCCTATCTGATGCCCGGAAACGCGCTTCTCGACGCCTTTGTCCGCGCCGCAAGAAGGGGAGTCGACGTCAGGATCATCATGCCCGGCGTTCCGGACAAAAAGCTTGTTTACAGAATGTCCCGCAGCTTCTACCGCGTTCTCCTCGAGGCGGGCGTCAAAATCTATGAATATACCCCAGGCTTTGTCCACGCTAAGGCTTGCGTAATCGACGGCGTTGTCGGCACCGTCGGCACCGTCAACCTCGACTACCGCAGCCTGTTCCTCCACTTTGAAAACAACTCCCTCTTCTACCGCGCCTCTTTGCTCGACAGTCTTAAATCCGATTTTTTGGCGACTCAGGAAAAGAGCGTCGAACGCACAGTTGACAGCATCGGAAACGGCTTTGTAAAGTGGCTTGTCGACGGCGTTCTTAGAATCTTCGCACCTCTTTGCTGAACGACGCAAATCTCTGTATAAATGAAAAGCAGCCTTGTGAGTTTCAAGGCTGCTTTTGTGCTGTCATTCCGTTACCTCGATCACGTCAAAGGTGTTGAAGGTAAGGGTAATCCCGCTGTCGGGAAGTTCAAGCTTCTGCGGCAGGTTCGTTTTGCTGAGTGTCAGGGTATAGCCCGATTCACCGACCGTTCCCGTCGCGATATTCTGCTCCTCGCCGACAACGACCTCGAGCGGGGAGGCGTAGAGCCTGTCGAGCGCGTCGATCGCGGCGGAAACCACCGAGCCGACCGGAAATCTCGCGGTGTCAAATGTGAATTTAAGCCCGTCAAAGGAGACGTCGGTGTTCTCACCGCTGACCGTAAATATCAGTCCCTTTACAGCGGCCGGCGCGGTCAGCTCGACCTGCCAATAGCCGTCGGCAAAGCGGCTCAGATACATACTGTAAACGGTATCTCCCGCCGCAACGTCGGTGTTCGCGGCAAAGCATGGCGGCAGAGTCAGGCTCGAAACCGGGCTGCCCGCGCAGGCGGTAAGCATCACCAGACAGATGACAATTGCCAGTATTTTTTTCAAATCAAATCAGCCTTTCAATTTTACTTGAAAAGCATCGGCAGACAGCTGATAATGTCGCTCGCGAGCATACCTCTCCGCCCGAGCATCGCCGAAACACGTTCGCAGGCGAGCCCCTGAACGCAGACGCCGAGCTTTGACGCCAAAATCGGGTCATGCCCCTGCGCCGCGAATGAGGAGATCAGCCCGGCTAGAAGATCGCCGCTGCCGCCCTTTGCGAGCCCGTTGTTGCCTCTGACCGAGAGGTAACAGCGCCCGCCGCCGACAATAAATGTTCCGGCGGATTTCGCGATGACGGTGCAGTCGAGCTCATCAGAAATTTTCTTCGCGCAGCTCAGCCTGTCGGCGATAACGTCGGCGAGGGGAGCGCCGCAAAGCCGCGCAAGCTCGGCGGGGTGAGGAGTCAGAATCAGGTCCGTCTTTGCCTTCCTGAGCAATTCTATGCGGCCTGAGACAAGATTTATTCCGTCCGCGTCCAATATTATCGGACAATTTGCAGTTTCGAGCGCGGCTTCTAGAATTTTGAGACAGGAATCCGCAGTTCCCAGCCCCGGCCCGATCAGAAGAGCGTCGGCCTTTGAAATCAATTCAGTAAGTTCGTTCAGTGAGGTGCTGTCAGGACATAAAAATCCTTCACTCCCGGAAGGCAGGGGAAGAAGCGTAGCCTCCTTTGCCGAGACCGAAAGCGCCTGAGCGGCGAGCCGCGTTGTCGCGACGCTTATCAGCCCCACTCCCGAGCGCAGAGCCGCGAGCGCGGCGATCTGAGCGGCGCCGGGATATCTGTCAGAACCGGCAATCATAACAAGCCTGCCAAAGCTGCCCTTGTGAGAATTTTCGGGCCGAGGCTTGACAAGCTTTATTACTTTACGGGCATTGAGGAGCTCAATTTCACCGCTTTGCCGGCAATAGCGCCTGACCGCCTTTGAAATATGTAAATCAAGCTCTGACGCGGCTTTTTCCGCTTTTTTATAGTCGCAGTATGTTATAGTCTTAGTCATGGCTTTAATATGCGATAACGACCGCGCTCGCGTCGAGGCGGGTGTGGGTGAGACTGACTGTAAAGCTATAATCCTTTGCAGTCTCGGCCGTTTTTCCTGCGAGTTTAAAATATGGTGCGCCCTTTGAATCCCTTAAAACCGAAATCTCTCTAAGCGAAATTCCGACAAAGCCTGTGCCGAGAGCTTTTGAAAATGCCTCTTTTGCGGCGAAATTTGCGGCATAAGACTGCGCTGGGTTGCCGCGCTTAGAGAGCATTTCTATCTCCTCGGCGGTGAACGCTCTCTCACGGAAGCCCGGTATTTCAAGGCTTTTCTGAATCCTTGTTATTTCAACTGTGTCAATTCCTACTCTCATATTGCCCTCGGAAGATAAGGTTTTATCAGCTCGAGCGTGTGCTCGTCGGGTGTGAAGATGATTACCGATTTGCCGTTTGAGCTGTCGGTGTATTCGATCGTGTATCTGTCGCCCTCGCCGCAGGCGTTGATCTCGGTCGCGCCGGAGATCTGCTTCTCCTCTTTATAAAACGCCTCGGCAGAGCGGAGTTTCATCGAGCAAAGTGTCTTGCGCGAGCGCTTGTTGGTGATCTTGTCGATCTGAATCTCTCCGCCGACGACGATATACTCATATTCGACGTTGAACATTCCGGTCAGCCACCAGCCGCCCCAGAGTATAAGTCCGGCGAGAATTATCGCGACAACGAGGAGCATTCCGCCGCTGAAGACATATACTACCGAAAAGCCGAGCGACGCCAAAATTACCGCCGCGAGCAGAACCAAGAAGCTGTTAGTCTTTTCTCTTCTGCCCCTCGGCCGCTTGACAAGCTGTTCTCTGATTCCTTCCATTTAAACGCATCCTTTCCTAGACGGTAATTCCGCCGTTTACCGGCAGAACCTGTCCTGTAATAAAATCCGACTCATCGCTCGCTAAAAACGCGATCGCCTTTGCAACGTCTTCCGGCTCGCCGAGCCGAAGGAGGGGAGTGTCCTCCGTGAGCTCTCTGAGCGTTTCACGATTCAGCCCGCTGTTCATATCGGTTCTGATAACTCCGGGAGAAACGCAGTTGACCCTTATTCCGCTCGGGCCGAGCTCTTTGGCAAGCGCCTTTGTGAATCCGATTATCCCCGCCTTGCAGGCCGAATAAACCGCCTCGCAGGAAGCTCCGACCTCGCCCCACATCGACGCGATATTGATGATCGAACCGCGCTTTTTGGCTATCATCAGCTTCGCCGCCTCCCGTGAACAGAGGATCGCGCCCATCAGATCGGTTTTTATGAGCCGCTCGATATCGCTGTCGGTCATATCCTGCAAAAGCCCGATATAGCTGATTCCCGCGTTGTTTACAAGCAGCTCCAGCCCGCCGAATTCGTCTTTGATCTTCTCAAAAATTCGACTGACCTCTTCTGGTGAAGATATATCTCCCCGCACGGTTATCGCCGTTCCGCCAAAGTCCGTTATCTTCTCGGCGACCTCTTTAGCTGCGGTTTCATTTTCTCGGTAGTTTATCGCGACCGCATATCCCGCCCCGGCGATAAGCTCTGCGGCGGCCGCGCCTATTCCTCTCGAAGCGCCGGTTATTAGCGCCGCTTTCATCAAATATCACCTCAAAATCAGCTTGCCCGCGTAATAAGCGCGGGCTTAGTTTTTAAAACCAATATACGGTAACGACATATCTGCCCATGTCGCTGACCCAGTAGGACTGAGTGTGCAAAAAGCAGAGCGCGCTGTCGTCAGCCGACATTATTTCACAGTGCTTTAAGCCCGCTTCAAAGGCGTTGTCTAGGTATTCCATGCTGTCCTTGGTCGATTCCGCAAAGAGGCCGTGGGTCATGTAATAGATCTTGTCCTCCGAATCTGCGGCAGGGGAGCTGTCGCGGTCCCAGACATGGTGGACTTCCATCACATAGTCAGGCACCAAACAGTAGAGGTGAAACGGCGGGCGGTTCTCCTCGTCGGGGACAAAATCGTCCCATGTCGTGTCGACATGATACCAGTTTCCGTCGATATGCACCATATTCCAGGCGTGTTCCTCGTCGTCAGCCTCGCCCGAGACGGTTATTGTCTCTATTCCGAGAATGTCCATAAGAAGCTGAAACGAGGCGGTATATCCTCTGCAAATAGCGCAATTTTTGATAAGAGCGCCATAAGGGTTATCCGAGTCGGGCGACTGCTTCGGAATCGCCAGCATCATGTCCTCATCGTAGGTCGTGTGTGTGGTCAGCCAGTCGTGAGCCGCGATAACCGTTTCTTCCTCTGACATTTTCTCGGAATAAAACTCGCTGACTGCTTTGGTCACTGCTTCGAGAACAGCAGCTTCCTTTTCGTTCAGATCATCGCTTACGCCGCTGTGATAAGCCTCCGCGATCTTCTGAATATCGACCTCTTCGGCCGGCTCGGGCGTTTCCTCGCTGACTAAAGAAGTTTGGGAGGCAGTCTGCTTGGTATCGTCTTCTGACGTTGCAACTGCCGCCGTGTCAGTCGTCTCCGGCTTTGAATCGGGAATACTCCCGCAGGAGCAGAGGTTCAGCAGCAGAACGGCGGCCAGAGCTATCGCTAAAATTCTTGTGCTCATTGAATCGTCACACCTGTATAATAGTGGTGGAGGATCTGGTCGAAGGTATAGCCCCCGTATTTTGCATAGAGGTTCGCGCCGACCTGCGACATTCCGACTCCGTGACCGTAGCCGTAGGTGACAAAGGTAAAGATTCCGTCGGAATAACTGACGTTAAAGGCGGTGGAGCGAATGCTTAAAACATAGGTTCTGAATATATGTCCGGTGATAGTGCGCTCCGTGCCTCTGATATATGCCGTGGTGTGGCCGTCGATCGAGAGCTGACCTGCGTAGATATTGTCGTTGGTGGTCAGAATTCTGATCCACTCGCTGTAATTGTTTGAAAGTCTGATATCGGTCTTTGATTCGATCTTCTCTCTGATCTCGTCGACGGTATAGGTTGTGACCTTGCCGTAATTCTTGGTGTCGAGATAGTCGAAGTCGTTCTGAACCGACTGGAGATATGGCAGATCGCCGCCCCAGACATTCTTGCTCGCCGCGCTGAATCCGCCGGTCGAGGCAGAGAACGCCGACATTATATATTTTCCGTCGTAATAGATTGCTAGGCCGTCGACTGCTTCGACGCAGTCGATAATTGTCTGTGAAACGTCAGACTTCGAGCCGATCTCGGCATATTCGCCCTTCTGCTCGTAATATTTGAGATAGGTATATACGGCGACTGCCTGAGCCTTGATAGCCTCCGGCTCCATAGTGTCTCCGACTTCGTAGTTTGTGATCTCACAAACTATGTCGAAGGCGTTGCCGGTTCTCATCTGCTTTTTGCTCGTATCATAGAAGGTAAGGGTCTGATTCTTATAGCTGTTGCCGGAGACAAGAAAATCGCCCGGATTGACAGGAGCGGGTATATCCGATGAGCCGCTGCCGACTCCGAGCCTTTCGAGAAGCTCTTTTAGCTCATCGGGTGAAAGCTCGGTATAGCCGAAGTCATCGGCTTCGGGCGGAACCTCGACGATCTCCGCCTGCTCGTCCTCTTCGTCGTCGGCAAATTCCGGGTCGTCGACCGTTTCGTCCTCAAAGTCGTCGAGCTGTTCCTCTTCCGGCTCGGTTACAGGGTCGGTCGTAGTAGTAGGCGGGGGAGTCGTTGTCGGGGCGGTAGTCGCTGCGGTCGTTTCTGAGGTAGTAGTCGGCGCCTCGGTTGTCGTCGGAGCTGTGGTTGTAACCGTCGGCGCGGGGGTAGACGCCGCCTCAATAGTGTCCGGAACCGACGTCGCTTTCGCCATCAGCATCGGATAAGCCGCGGCAAAAGGCTTGTTGACGATATATTCGACCGGCTCGGAAACAAGATCTGTTTCAGACTGTGGCGCCTGAGTGACCATCGGCTCTGTCGAAAGCTCATCTGACTCAGCCGCTTCGGTTTCTGCGGGCTTGGTGACAGCCGCTCTGATCTCCGCCGGCGGCGGCTCTTCGACCGGAATGTCGCCCGAAATAATGGATTTTTCAGCATAAACCTTGACGAACATAAACGCGCAGGAATAGATCAAAACCAGGCTCATAACGAGTATTACCCGCTTCATGGTAACTACCTTCTTCAATAGGTCACGTCCTTTCTGTCAGGATTATTGCCATATTCAGGAAAAATAATCATCTGTGGAGAATTGAAGGTCTGTGTCTGTCGGGGTTCTTTTCGTAGGTATCTTCATAAACCGAAGGGTCCTCGCCCTCGTGAAGCTTTCTCGCGACTACAACGAATCTCGAATCGTCGAACTCATAAGAGCAGGTCGAGAGCGTAAGGAACTGGTCGCCGTATTCGCATTCAACCCCGCTGGTATAGTAGTTGCGGAGCATAATATTGTCATAGAAATAGTTGTAGTCCTCTTCGGTGTCAAAGTTGCGGCACTTGAAATATTCAAAGAGCGGAAGATCGTCCTGATCCTCGTGGATTCCGACGAGGAAGCAGGCGACGACGATATACTGGGCTTCTTCCCAGCGGGTGTCGAAATTGATTATGTAAGCGTCCTTGACGGTGTCGAGATCCTTGTAGTCCAAAAGTCTGCGGAAATAGGTGCCGTTCGCCATGCTGTGGCCGTAAAGGGTGACGTTGTCCGCCATTCCGAAGCCGGTGATCGGAACCTTGTAGTCGGCGTAGATCGCGCCGGAGGAGGATTTGTCCTTGTCAAAGTCGTGGTCGATATAAAAGCTGTTGTCGGTTGTCTGAAGGACAGGGTAGTCGATATAAAGCTCGCCGTTTGAATGGGTGATTCCCGGAATTGAGATCCAGCCGACAAAGTCGCTGTTCTGCTCGTAATATTCCATATATTTTTCGAGCGGGTCGGGCTCGACCGGCGGCGGGGGCTCGGTGGTCGTCGCTTCGGTCGTCGTCTCGGGCGGCAAAGTTATCGCCGGCTGAGTTGTTGTGACCGGCGGCTCGGTTTCGGGCGGTTCCTCGATCGGCTTCTGGCCGCAGCCTGCAAGCGAACAGGAGAGCACAGCCGCAGACAGCGCAACAGCCGCCGCCCTTAATAGCTTATTCGTGAGTGTTTCCATTTATACTGTCCTTTCTTTATACGGAATCATTCCGGAATGTAATACTCGTAGTCCGGACCGTCGTCTTTCGGCATTTCCAGACCGAACGCGGTGTAATACTTTTCCGGCAGATGTTTTTTCGGATTGGTGCGGTAGGAATAGACGCTCGGGTCTTCTCCCTCTCTGAGCTTTCTCGCGACGACTACAAATCTCGTATCGCTCATCTCATAGGCGCAGGTCGAAAGCGAGAGATACTGGTCGTTGATGTCGCAGTCGATGTCGGTGATATAGTAGTTGCGGTACATGACGTTTTTATACCAGTAGTCAAACTTTGCGAGATCGCCGCCGAAGTCGATTACGTTGTGATATCTGAATATTGGCTGATTGTCGTCCTTCTCGTTTACCGAAACAAGATAGCAGGCGAAGATAATATACTGATCCTGCTCGAAGAGCGTGCTGAAATTGACAAGCCGGTGTTCTCTGACAAAGCTTGCGCTCGACTTTTTGTTGTATTCATGCAGCTTCGCAAAATAGCGCCCCGAGGCCATATCGTGGCCGTAAAGGGTGACGTTGTCCGAGCGGTTTTCTCCGGCGACAGTCGCGCGGTAGTCGGCATAAATCGAGCCGTAGTTTGCCTCTGCCTTTGAGAAGTCATGCTCAAGATAAAAGTCGTTGTCCTCGCCCTGGAATACCGGGTAATCGACCGCGAGCTCCAGTTTATCCTCCGGGGCGTCTTCGTCGACATAAAGCCCGTCGATCCTGATCCAGCCGACGATGTCGGGGTTGATGTCATATAGCTTTTCAAAATTGGGGAGCATACCCGCCGGGTATTTTGAAACCGGCTGCTCGGCCTCAGTATCAGGCGAAGCGGGGTTATTCTCCGAAACAACGGGAGAATCGGGGCTGTCCGGCGCGGTTGAGACAGCGGGCTGGGCGCTCGGTGTCTGATCCTCAGCGGTGGAAGAGGTCGGGTTATTATAGAGTTCCGAGAGCATATGCTGATCGTCGATCATCGACTTCGAGCCGAATTTGAATATATAGGCGTCATAAGCCGAATAGACCAGAACGCCGATCGCGGTGATATAGACGAGCTTCCGGATAATTTCCTTAATATCGTCGCCCTTCCAGGGAACGATCTCCCTGACTCTGCCCATAAACGAGCGGTCGCGGTCGTCGGTTATCGAGCCCCTGCGGGCTTCGTTAAGCATTGACATAATATAATCCTTTCTTCAGGCGATTCCGAGAGCTTTTGCGATTTCTTCGAGCGCGAGCGCCGCAGTCAAAAGGCGGTTCGTTTCGCGTTCAAAGCCGCCAAGCTCATAAAGCCTGAGATTTTCGGCAACTATTCTGTCCCTGTATGCTGTTGAAACGTAAATTGTTCCGACCGGCTGTTTATCGTCCGGCGAGGCCGGGCCGGCCAATCCTGTGATCCCGACTGCGATGTCGCTGCCGGAAAGCTTTTTGACTGCCTTCGCCATTTCAACGGCGGTCTGCGGGCTCACCACTCCGTAATCGTCAATGATTCTCGCGGGAACGCCGAGAAGCTCTTCCTTTATCCTTTCGGAATAGCTGACTATTCCGCATTCAAAGATCTTTGACACCCCGGGGACCGATGTTATCGCCGAGGCGAGCAGTCCTCCGGTGCAGCTTTCGGCTGTTGACAGCGAAATATTATTTCCAATCAAATATTGTACCACATTTCGGGCCGTTCTGTCAATATATCCGCGGATATTGTCGTTTGTCAGCGAAAATTTACCGCTTCTTATGCCGTCCAAATAAATCGCTTCCTTTTAATAAGCCTTGATTGTCTTGACTCTTGTGTTCTCGACAGCTTCACTGATAAGCTGCTCAAAGTCGAATTTAGCCTGCGCAGCTTCGACGTCGCCGAGAGTCGGCTTTGTCCTCGGGTGCTTCGGTGTGAAGACAGTGCAGCAGTCCTCATAAGGCTCGATTGAGATTTCAAAGGTCCCCAGCTTGTAGGATATGTCAATGATTTCCTTTTTATCCAGCCCGATGCAGGGTCTGAACACCGGAATTCTGCAAACCGCGTCGGTTGTGACCATTGCGGCCATTGTCTGAGACGCGACCTGGCCTAAGCTTTCGCCGGTGATAAGCGCCTGCAAATGGTTCTTTTCGGCGATTCTCTGAGCGATCTCCATCATCAGTCTGCGCATGATCAGGGTGAAATAGTCCTCGGGGCAGTTGTTTCTGATCTCCTCCTGGATTTTGGTGAACGGTACTGTGTAGAAGCAGATCCTTCCGCAGTATTCCGACATCTTTTCGGCAAGCCTCTCGACCTTCATCAGCGCTCTTTCTGAGGTATAAGGCGGAGCCTCGAAGTGTATCGCCGAGATTACTACTCCGCGCTTTGCCATCATGCAGCCGGCAACAGGGGAGTCGATCCCGCCCGAAAGGAGAAGCAGCGCCTGACCCGATGTTCCGACCGGTATTCCGCCCGCGCCGTCGACGGCGATATCGTGTACAAAAGCGCCTTCGTCCCTTATTTCGCAGACGATTGTTATCTCCGGCTCAAAAAGATCGACCTTTAGGTGAGGAAATTTTTCAAGCAGCATTCCGCCGATCTGCGCCGCGAGCTCGGGAGAAGTCAGATAAAACTTTTTATCCGAGCGCTTTGCCGCGACCTTGAATGTCTTTGCGTTTTTCAGAGCGTCGCCGAACCTCTCATAAGCGACCTCAAATATTCTTTTGACGTCCTTTTCGACTCCGACGGCCCGGCTCAATTTTGTTATTCCGTAGACCTTTTTAAGCCTTTCCATGACCTCGTCCATGTCGATATTGTCGTTGAGCGGCTCGACATAGAGCGTCGACTGCGAGGAGCGCAGGCTGATATTCCCGAGCGGCTTCAGCCTTCTGCGGACATTTCTCATCAGCTCACTTTCAAAGGTTCCTCTGTTCAGTCCCTTTAAGACGATTTCGCCGTATTTGCACAATATAAGTTCACGCATTATTCCGTTCTCCTGTGTCATTTAGTCCTGACCAGCGTTTCATTCGCCAGTCTGAGTCCGCGCACCAGCGCGTCGATGTCCTCTTTCTCGGTTTCAAAAGATGTGCTTATCCTGACAGTTGAATCGGCGATCTTTGCCGGAAATCTGAACGCCGCGAGCACCGAGCTCTTTTTCCCTCGTGAGCAGGCCGACCCGCTTGAAACATAGATACCGCTCTGTTCGAGATAGTGCAGCACCGTTTCGCTCTTTATTCCCGGGAGAGCAATACTTAAAATATATGGGCTTGCATTCTCCTTTGAATTGATTACCGCGCCGTCTATTTCCGAAATCCGATTGACGGCGTAATCGCGAATTTCCTCAGCGTGCTCAAAGCGGGTGCCGACGGTTTTAGAGAGAGCTTCGACCGCCTTTCCGAAGCCGTAAATCAAAGGCACGGCCTCAGTCCCGGAACGCAGACCGTTCTGCTGACCTCCGCCTCTGAGAATCGGCGCAACTCTGACTCCCTTTTTGACCCATAGCGCTCCGACACCTTTCGGCGCGTAAATTTTATGCCCGCTGAGAGAAATAGCATCTGCGCAGAGCGCCTTAGCGCTCAGCGGCAGCTTCATAAATCCCTGAACACAGTCGCAGTGGGTCATGCAGTCGGGGTAGAGCTTCTTTATCCTCGAGAAAGCCCTGCTGACCGGCAGAATATACCCCGTTTCGTTATTGACAAGCATCGCGCTGATAAGGCAGGTGCTGCCGTCGACAGCGCCGACAAGCGCGTCTTCCGTAATCTCGCCGTTTGAATCCGGCTCGACAACGGTCAGCTCATACCCATCAGAAGCGAGTTTTTTCATCGCTTCGAGAACCGACGGGTGCTCGACTGCGGTCGTGACGATCTTTTTTTTGCGCCTGCCGTAGTTTTCCGCGAGTCCGAATATCGCGAGATTGTTTGATTCGGTAGCGCCCGAGGTAAAGATTATTTCCGAGGGAATGCCGCCAATCGCTGAGGCGATTTTCTCCTTTGAAAAGTTTATCAGCTTCTCAGCCTCAATTCCGAGCCCATGAAGACTCGACGGGTTGCCGAATGCTTCGGTCATCGCATATAAAACGGCCTCAGCCGCTTCGGGGCAGACCTTTGTCGTCGCGGCATTGTCAAGATATATCATATATTCACTCCCGTAAAGTAATACTGTTCCGAGCGCCTAAATCTTGCACCGGCTGAAAATTTCATCATTCTGTCACAAAATCCCGTCTCTGAACATATACATTAAAATTATACTACATTTCTCCGAAAAATGCAACCTTGAATATCGCACAGAAATGTGATATTATTTCAAAGAGGTGAGAATTTTGCTCGGGATCTATATTCATATTCCGTTCTGTTTAAAGAGGTGCAATTACTGCGACTTCTGTTCGTCGGTTGCGAGCGAGTCAAAGAGGGCGGAATATGTCGCCGCGCTGACGGCTTCTATCAGAAAATATAAGGGCATGGGTCTCGGGGCGGATACCGTCTATTTCGGCGGGGGGACACCTTCGCTGCTTTCTGAGCGCGAGATCAACGAGATAATGTCGGCGGTGAGAGAGACATTTTTGGTTTCGGACAGCGCCGAGATCACCTCTGAGGCAAATCCCGGGACGGTCAGCTATGAAAAGCTGACAGCGTTCAGAGACGCCGGAATCAACCGGATTTCCTTCGGAATACAGAGTTGTAAAGACAATGAGCTTTACACACTCGGACGGCTTCATAACTATCGACAGGCGGTCGAAGCGGTAGAATTAGCTTTAAAAGCAGGCATTGAAAACATCTCCTGCGACCTGATGATCGGAATACCTCACCAGACTTTGGACACATTAGCAGAATCGGTCAATTCGGTGCGTAATCTCGGGGTAAAACACATATCCGCATATATGCTGAAAATCGAAGAGGGGACGCCTTTCAACTGCGACGATATTAGGACGCTTATTCCCGATGACGACACCGTCGCCGATATGTATCTGAAAACGGTGCAGATGCTCTCGGAACGTGGCTTTGATCAGTATGAAATTTCAAATTTTGCCGTTCCCGGTTTTGAATCGTGCCACAATTTAAAATACTGGACAGGGGAGGAATATCTCGGCTTCGGCCCGTCGGCGCACTCATATTTCGGCGGAAATAGATTCTATATTCCAGATGACATCGACGGATTTATCAAATCTTCGCTTCGAGAGCCAGAAACCGAGGACTCCTCGCCCGATAAACTTGAAGAATATATAATGCTCGGGCTGAGACTGCGTAAAGGCATTTTGCTTTCTAGGGTCAATGAGCTGGGCGGAGACCCAGAGCGGCTTCTGAAAATTGCCGGACAATACGAAAAGGCGGGTTACCTTACAATCTCAGGCGGCAGGTTCGCGCTGACCCCAAAAGGTTTTTTAATGTCCAACGGCATAATTTCGCACTTTATTTGAAACTTTTTTCAAAAAGGTATTGCGTTTTGTCGGAAAATATGTTACAATTCTACTAATTGAATACGGCACATTTGTCTCTTGGAGGAATCTACTGTGAAAAAATTCAGATTTTCGGCAATCATTCTCGCGGCGCTGATGGCTTCTTCTATGCTCAGCGCGTGCAGCGAAACTTCTGTCGACGATGAGGTATATATACCGATCAGAACCGGCACCACCGTCAACTACGAAACTTCTCACGCCATTGTCAGCACAATTTTGGAGCAGGTCACCCTTTCGGGGCTTGTAACCACTCCTTATACAATGGACCTTTCCTTTACTCATACCGACGGCACGATCGCCGAGATCAATGTACATCAGGATCAGGAGGTCAAGGCTGGCGAGGTCATCGCCGTCATCAACGGCGACGCTTTAGAGGACGAGATCAATGTTCAGCAGCTCAGCCTCGATTCCGCGCGCTCTCTTTATGAGACGCTTCAGTCTCAGCACGCGAGCACTGAGGACATCGAGTTTGCAAGAATCGACTATGAGATCGAAAAGCTGAAATATGACGACCTTGTCGACAAGCGCAACTATCTGACCCTCACCGCTCCGTTTGACGGACGGATCACCGGCGTCTATACCCGCGCCGGCTCTCATATCGACAAGAACACCCCTGTCTGCACCATCTCCGATTCCTCACGGGTCGCGCTGACAGTCAGCGACTACAACTCCCAGCTCTCCGACGTTTCCTTCGGCACCAGAGTCGACATCTCTCAGGGCGCTCTCGCTTCCACTTCCGGCCGTGTCGTTGACACCGTCACCTCTGACAGAGGCTACGGCGGCTTTAACTTCGGCGGCGGCTTCAACTTCGGCGGAGATTTTGACAGCAGCGAGATAGTGAGCTATGTGATCCAGTGCGACGAAGATATCGAGTTCTCCGAGCTCGGAGGAATTGAGGTCACCTTTACTACCTTCCGCCGCGACGACGCAGTTATCGTTCCCTCGGTTGCTGTGTTTGAGGCGACCGACGCCGCGAATGTCACAAGCAACTATGTGAACGTTCTGATGAACGGAATCAAGGTTCAGACCCCTGTTGTAATCGGCGTAACCTCCGGCGATAAGACCGAGATTCTCAGCGGCCTCGACGGCACCGAGACACTTATTCTTCCCACCCGCAAGCAGTCTTCCGATAATAACAACAATAACAATAACAACGAGTCTGACGGCTCGCGCCGCTGGCCGCAGTTCGGAGACGGCGAACAGGAGCCGGAAGAAGATCAGGAACGCGACGACAATCAGTGGCCGTGAACCAAATAATAATCCCGCTCGGGGAATCCCCGGGCGGGTTAATTTTTTATCCTATATTCAGGAATCTCAGATAGTTCTTTTCCTTCATATTCAATCGGTATTCGCTCATCGTCGAGGTTCGCCATTCTCCGTCTCCGAAGGTATAGCTGATAGTCGAACCGTCGACCCATCTGATGTCGGGAGTGACTCCGCTTGTGTTGTGAATCGCGACGCGGGTGGGATATCCGACCTCGCGGAGAGTGAAGTATCTGTATTTTTTGTCGAGGTCATTCGGCTCGACAACGATTATAACCTTTCCGCGGGAGTTGTCCTTGACGTCGAGGATATAATAGCGGTATTTTCCGTCAGGCGAGACGCTCATCGCGTTGAGATTGTCGATCTTTGCCATGTCGTAATTCGCGGCGATCTCAGCCGGGGTATCGGAATTGAGCTTTGTTTCGACCGACGAGCCGCCGAAGAGTGTGCTTGCAATATAGAAGCCGACCAGCCCGACGACATAGAGAAGAATAAACACCGTTCCCATTATCACCTTTGTCGATTCTCCCGCCCCGCAGGCGAAGAAGATTATCAGCGCGATTATAAGCGGCGGGAGGAAGATCAGCGGGTTCGACTGATTGAAGAGTATAAGCATAAAGACCGGGAAGGGGAGTACCATCGCGATAATTCTGGTCGGGAACTGCTGCCTCGAGTACATAAGAAGTATCAGGAAAATGACGCTTGCAGAAATATATATTATGTCAAAGGCTTTTTCGCTGTTAAACTGTATTTCGTAGAGGAAGGTCCACCACGCCAGAATCCCGATCAGAGCGAGATAAGCGAAGCAGAGCACCGAAATGCCGAACTT
>CANQJB010000011.1 GCA_947624155.1 uncultured Clostridia bacterium | reverse complement strand
CGCGCTGCGGGGCTTGACATCTGCCTGCATTTAGAGTATTATATACTTCAGCGGAGTGCGCGGCGAAAACTGTCGAAAGCGCGCTTTCCGCATTTTCCGCTTAGGAGGGCTGAAAATGACTGCAAGAGATCTTATATACATACTTTGCGGATACTTAAGCGGCTCGATTCTCTTTGCGAGAATAGTCAGCGAGCTGCTATATCGCCGCGACGTCACCTGCGACGGAGCCGATCAAAACCCCGGCACCTCAAACGCATTCAAGTGCGGAGGATTTCTCTGCGGGGTGCTGACTCTGCTCGGCGACCTCGGAAAAGGCTTTCTGCCTGTCCACCTCTATCTCGCCGGCGAAGACAGCGACGACTACGGCCTCGCGCTCGCGCTTGTGATCGCGGCTCCGGTAATCGGGCATATCCTGCCGATCTTCTTTAAATTCAAAGGCGGAAAGGGAATCGCCGTCTCGTTCGGCACTCTTCTCGGGCTGTTCCCGTTCTTCTTCCTGCCCGGGCTGATGCTCGCCGCAGCCTTCATCTTCTTCTCGCTGATAGTTGTCGTTTCACCGCACTATTACCGCACCATCGCCGCCTACGGCGCGGCAAGCGTCGCGATCGTCCTGTTCTCGGGCTGTCCCCACGCCGTTATCGCCGGATTTATAATCGGAGCAATCTCCGTCACCCTCAAGCTGCTGAGAAGCGGCGAGGAAAAAGAAGCATTAGAGGTTAGACTTGCATGGAAGCACTGATACTCACCTGTTCGACCGGAGGAGGACACAACTCCGCCGCCTACGCCGTCGCCGAGGCGCTTAACCTGCGCGGACACAACGCAAAGGTGATGGACCCCTATTCCCTCGTCGGGGAGAGGGTCGCAAAGGCCGTCGGCGGCACCTATGTCAGAATGGTTCAGATCTCCCCCTCGCTTTTCGGGATCGTATATAAACTTGGCGAGACCTATCGCCGCCTGCCGCTCAAATCGCCGGTCTATGCCGTCAACAGCAGAATGGCGAAGCGGCTCGAAAAATACTTCGACGAAAACAAAACCGACGTCGTTCTCTGCACCCACGTTTTCCCCGCAGAGATGCTTACATACATGAGAAACAAGGGAATGAAGATCCCGAAGGTTGTCTTTGTCGCGACCGATTACACCTGCATTCCCTTCACCGAGGAGACCGTCTGCGACTATTACGCCGCGCCCTCGCGCGATCTCAACGACGAATATATCCGCCGCGGGGTCCCCGACGAAAAGATCGTTCACACCGAAATACCGGTTAAAAAGGCCTTCCGCGACGGCCCCTCAAAGGCTGAGGCGAGAAAAGCTCTCGGCCTCGACCCGAAGAGCAGATATATTCTCCTCTCGGGCGGAAGCATGGGCGCGGGAAAGCTCAGAACGGCGATAAGAGTCCTCGAAAAGCGGCTCGACGCCGACGACAGGCGGCTGATCGTTCTCTGCGGAAACAACAACGGCCTCTACTCGCTTTTGAGCGACTATTACGGCGGCAACCCGCGGATAACTCTTTTGCGCAGCACCGGCGATATGCCGCTCTATCTTCACGCCTGCGACCTCTTTATCGGCAAGCCGGGCGGCCTCTCCTCGACCGAATGCGCCGCCGCGAGAATCCCGACTCTCTTTATCTCGCCGATACCCGGCTGTGAGACTAAAAACTGCGAGTTCTTCGTCAACCGCGGAATGGCCGCGACGGTCCGCAGCATCAGGCACAAGCTCCTGCCCGCGATCCGCCGCCTTGAGTCAGACTCCGCCTCCTCGAAAATGGCCCGCCAGCAGGCGAAATATATCACCGGCCGAGGCGCCGAAAATATCGCAGACCTGTGCGAACGTATCGTTTAGAGATCAGAGGCTAGAAATCGGATATCGGAATCTAAAGACTGCGCCTTTTAATTTTTGCAGATGATGTGCAACATTGCCGCTTCGATATACCTTTTAAATAGCAGGGATTTATACATTTATAATACGGCTTTTGCATACCTTTATAATAGGGCAGAAAACAGCCCGTGTTACCGTTTAGATAACGCGGGCCGCTTTATTTCAGAGAGAATTCTTATAAAGCCGAATCAGGGGTGCGCCTTGCGCAGGAGGCCGCAGAAACCTTGCCGCAGCCTCCGTTATAATATAATGTTCCAAACAAATGATTTTTACTGTGATTCTATTTTACTCCTTTTTCCGGTTATTAGCAAGAGTAATAATTGACATATTTTAAGCAGATTTCTTGGTAACATCGTATAATTGCCGGACTGCCGCGCTAAAGTTGATTTATTGTCATATTTACAATTGCGGAATGCTCCTGACTTTTATCCTGTCCGGTACTTTGTGAACCATTCCATATCTCATCGAGCAAAAATCGTGAGTAATCTCTCAAAGCTCTGCCCCAGCCATATATTTTCATAACGCAAAAATAAAATTCGGGAAGTTAATTCCCGAATTTTATTTTTTTACGGTTAGATCGGCGGACGGGGTGCATGCAGGAAGATTTATATTGAAACTTCTCTGTCCCTCTTACTTCCCCGCTACCGTCAGACCCTTGACGAGTACCGACGGCGAGCCGAAAGCGGTGATTCCGAACGCTCTCGGGAGCTTGACCTCGTTCGAGAGGTCGGTAATCTGGTTCAGAAGGTCATAGAAGTTTCCGGAAACGGTAAAGGACTTGACCGCCCTCGTCTTCTTTCCTCCCTCGATCATATATCCCGAGCTCTGGAGCGAGAAATCGCCCGAAACGGCGTTTGCTCCGGCGTGGAGACCGCCGAGGTCGTTGATATAAACGCCCTCGCCCGCCTTCGCGATCAGCTCGTCTTCGGTGAGCTTGCCGGGCGCGAGATAGAAGGTGAACGGCCTGATTCCGACGCTCGAAGCATATCCCGCCTTCGAGCCGTTGCCGGTGGTCTTTACTCCGGCGATATGCGCGGTCTTAAGGTTATAGAGCAGAGTCTTCAGGACGCCGTTCTCAACGACGTTCTTGCAGTAGGTCGGGGAGCCCTCGCCGTCGAAGTTGATCGGCATGGCGGAGTCCTTATAGAACGGGTCGTCGACGATGGTGATAAAATCGGCGGCGATCTTCTGGCCCTCTTTTCCGGCAAGGCGTGAGAGCCCCTTCTGGGCGTTCTCGGAGCTGAAAATTCCGGAGAAGGTCGAAAGCAGGCTGGTCATCGCCTTATAGGAGAAGACGACGGGGTAGCTTCCGGTCGGGGCGACGTCGGCGTTCATCATCGACTTGGCGGCGTCGACAGCCTCGCTGACGACTTCATTTATGTCGAGCTTGTCGAAGGAGCCTGTCTTCATATTGAAGTCATCAGACATCTCCTTGCCGTCATAGACTACCGGCGCGGCATAGAACACCGCGAGGTTGTTTGAATAGCTGAGATCCAATCCGTTCGAGTTGCAGATCGCGATGGTTGTCCTTCCGCTCTCTGCGCCGGCTGAGGTTCCGTCGATGACCGCGGGGTCGGCGGCATATATCGCCTCCTGGCCTTTCAGCGCGGTGTCGATAAGCTGCTCGGTGGTGGGAAGCTCATAGGGCTTGATGTCGAGGGGCGCATATTTCTCTCCGCCCGAAACAAGGAACTGTTTGTCCTCGGTCTCGAGTGTCGCGGCGTTGTCGCGGGCGCGCCTGACGATGCTTTCGGCCTGGGCTTCGCTGAGCTCCTCGGTCGAGGCGTAGCCCATTTTTCCGCCGACAAGGCAGCGGAAGCAGACGCCGCCGTCGACAGAGCTCGAGAAGGAGTTGATCTCGTGTCTGAAAATATCGACAGAGGTGCTTTCGGAGGAGCTGTAATAGAGCTCATATTCGGCGATGCCGAGCTTTTCCGCGGCGGCGATTACCGCCTTTTTGAAAGTGTTGAAATCCATAGTGGCAAACCTCCTTCTGATTATCTTCCGCCGACGGTGATCTTGCTGACTCTGATCAGCGGTTCGCCGACGGTGGTCGGGATCGAGCCGCTCGAAGCCCCGCACATTCCGGTGCCGAGGTCGAGATTCTTGCCGACCATGTCGATGTTCATGATTACGTCGGAGCCCTTTCCGACTAAAGAAGCGCCGCGGACCGGCTCGCAGATCTTGCCGTTCCTGACGATATATCCCTCGCTGACCGCGAAGTTGAATTCACCGGTGGTCGGGTTGACCGAGCCGCCGCCCATCGACTTCGCAAAGAGGCCGTATTCCATCGAAGAGATGATCTCGTCGTTGTCGTCGGGGCCTTCGGCGATAAAGGTGTTGGTCATTCTTGATGTTGTGGTATAGCTGTAATCCTGGCGGCGGGCAGAGCCGGTCGACTCCATTCCCATTCTGCGGCCGTTGAACTTGTCGATCATATAGGTCTTGAGTATTCCGTTCTCGATCAGAACGTTGCGGCGGGCGGGTGTTCCCTCGTCGTCGATATTGATCGAGCCCCATGCGTTCGGGATCGTTCCGTCGTCGATCGCGGTGACCTTCGGGTTGGCGATCTGCTGGCCGAGCTTTCCGGCGAACTGCGAGGTGCCGTAGGCAACGCTCGAAGCCTCAAGCGAATGCCCGCAGGCCTCGTGGAAGATAACTCCGCCGAAGCCGTTTCCGATCGCGACAGGCATAACTCCGGCAGGGCAGTAGCCCGCTCCGGCCATTATAACCGCCTGCTCCGCGGCTTTGACTCCGACATCATGGGCGTTGACCTCGTGTTCAAACATCTCCATTCCCATTCTGCGGCCGGGGCCGAAGAAGCCGGTCTGGGTCTCGCCGTTCTTTTCGGCGACGGCGTTGATCGCGATTCTTGTGCGGATCTGGCGGTCCTGAGCATAAAGCCCCTCGCTCGTCGCGATCAGAATGTTGTGGTCGATGTCAAGCAGAGTGCCGGTGACCTGCTTGATGCAGTCGGAATATTCCTTTGCGGCGAAATAGCCGTCCTTCAAAATTCTGACCTTTTCGGCGTTCGGCACTGTCGCCGGAACGATCTTGATCGGGTGAATGTCTCCGAATAGGCGCTCGCGGAGGTCGATCGTGATCTCTGCGCTGCCCTGGCCGAGAGCGTCGGCTGCCTTTTCCGCGCATCTGAGGAGTCCCTCCTCGGTGGTGTCGACGGTAGAGGCCATAACGCTGCGAAGGCCCTTAAACACGCGGATTCCCGCTCCTGCGACAACGGCGTCGTTGACGTTTTCGACCTTGTTCGCGATCATCGCTATCGAATGATTGACAGAATGTTCCGCGAAGATCTCTGCGTAATCGGCGCCGGTTGAAACCGCTTTCGCAAGCACCCGCGCGCAAACTTCTCTTGAAATCATAATGCGTCTGCTCCTTTTCAATAATTTCCCCCAAAACGGGGATTTATATGGGAATTATATAGCAAAACTCAAATGTTGTCAAGCAAAAAGAGGACTGCGGAACTGATTCAAGAGATAATCGAAAGCTTTGAGTCAGGCGCTTCTGAAAAGAGCTTGAGTTATCGGAACCTACTATTCCAAATCAGGCGGACAATACACCCTGATTTCTCAAATCCCCCCATTGACAAAATTCGGCACAGATGCTATAATTTAGTCAATATAGAGCTTTATTCGCTTTAGTGCGGTTATCTGCGCGGGGTTTTGCTCCGCTTAAATTTTTATCAGGGGGCCGATCAAATGGCATATCAGCGACTTGGGGAGATGCTTCTCTCAGCCGGAATCATTGACGCAAATCAGCTTGAGCGCGCTCTCGAAGAGCAGCGGCGTCTCGGCGGCCGACTCGGAGATATTCTCGTCAGAAACGGCGCCGTCAACGAAGCACAGCTCATCGGCCTGCTCTCAAAGCAGCTGGGCGTCGACCCAGTCGACCTCGACGCCTGCGACATTCCCGGGGAGATGGCGCTGATCCTCTCGCGCGAGACCGCAGAGCGCCTCAGAGTCGTCCCGATAAAAGAGGACTCCGGCGCGCTTTTTCTTGCGATGTCCGACCCGACCGACCTTTTGGCTCTCAGCGAGGTGCGAAGCGCAGCCGGAAAGAGGGTCGTCCCGCTGATTGCGCGGACAGGCGCGATCGACCGCGCGATCTCCGTTCTCTACGGCAACATCGACGCTGCGCAGGCTATTGCCATGATGCGGGCGGAAAGCGGGAGTTCAGAAGCCCGCAATTTTGATTTTAGGGATATTTCGCCGACAGCCGGTGAGCTTCCTCCGGTCGTCAGGCTTGTAAACGGCATCATCGCGCGGGGGATAAAAGAGCGCGCGAGCGACATTCACTTTGAGCCCCGCGAAGGCTCGGCCGTCGTCAGAATGAGGGTTGACGGCCTGCTTCGCCGAATGATGACAATTCCTCGCGAGCTCAGCGCCCAGGTCGTCTCGCGGATCAAGGTAATGGCCGACATGGATCTCGCCGAAAAGCGCGCCCCGCAGGACGGCAGAGCCGCGTTTGAGCTCGACGGCCTCTCGGCTGACCTCAGAATTTCAACAATTCCGACAGTTCTGGGCGAAAAGGTTTCGGTCAGGATTCTTGATAAAAACGCCCGTCCGGAAAGCGCCGAGGCGCTCGGCCTCTTCGGCGAGGAGCTTGAAAAATACCGCCGACTTCTCGGCTGCCCCGACGGAATGGTGCTGATGACCGGCCCGACCGGCTCCGGCAAATCGTCGACGATGTATTCGATGATAAACGGCCTCAACTCCGAAAGGGTCAATCTTGTCACCCTCGAGGACCCTGTCGAATACCGTATCGACGGCGTCAACCAGGTTCAGATAAACGAAAAGGCAGGAATGACCTTTGCGAGCGGGCTCCGGGCGGTTCTTAGGCAGGATCCGGATATAATCGCCGTCGGCGAAATAAGGGACCGCGAGACAGCGGACATCGCCCTAAGAGCCGCGATCACCGGCCACCTTGTGCTCTCGACGGTTCACACCGCGGACGCTCTGAGCCTGATAACCCGGCTTGAAGACATCGGCTGCGAGCCTTATATGATCGCGGAGGCGCTTCGGAGCGTCATTTCCCAGAGGCTGGTCAGAAAGATCTGCCCCGAATGCCGGCGGGAATATTCCCCCGACGAGGACGAGCTGCGCAGGCTCGGGCTTTCGGGCCAAAGCGGCATAAAGCTCTTTCGCGGAATCGGCTGCCCCTCCTGCTACCACACCGGATATTCCGGCAGGACAGCGGTTTTTGAGATAATGATCCTGAGCGGCAGGACAAAGCGGCTGATTGCCGAAAGGCGGCCCGGCCACGAGATCTCAGAACAGGTCAGGCGAGAGGGCAGGTTCAAAAGCCTTCGCGAAAACGCCCTTGAGCTTGTTTTAAGCGGCGTCACCACGTCGGACGAATTTACAAGGATTTTAGCGGCCGATTCAGAGAGCGAGAATTAAATGAATTGGCTCAATAACCCTCCCGATTAAAGCATCTGATTTGTCGGTTTTGATGATTGACAACTCAAAATGGCGCTGATATACTGTTGTTGACCGGAATAGCCGGGAAAAAGAAGAATATAAATGGTTTTAACAACAAAGAAAGGAAACGGTAATTATGCCGGAACAGTATTATAAAGACGCCCTTAAGCTCGGCCAGCGCGAAGTTAGAGCCTGCGCTGCGCGGGGCGAGCACCCCTATCTGCCGCTGCTCGACGACTTCGTCCCAGCCGAGAGGATCGGAAAGAACACTACACTCGCCGCGCCGGAATGGATACCCGCGGAGCTGATAGTCGGAACAAGAAGCGCCAACCGCGCCAACGCCTTCGCGAGAAACTTTATGCCGCTTTTGGGCGAGCAGACCGAGTTCGCCGGAAAATGGGCCGCGCTCTGCAAGGCGCATATCGACGAGGGGATCCGCGACCCGATCCTCTGCTATGAATATATGAACCGCTTTTATGTCGAGGAGGGCAACAAGCGGGTCAGTGTGCTGAAATTCTTCGACGCGCCGACGATTTATGCCCGGGTGATAAGGATTCTGCCGGAACAGAACGGCTCGCGCGAGGTCGAGCTCTATAACGCATTTTTGCAGTTCAACAAATGCAGCGGGCTGTTTTTGCCCGAGTTTTCGACCCCTCAGAGCTACGCGAAGCTCCAGCGGCTTTTGGGCAAGGAGCCCGACGAGATCTGGAGCGACGACGAGCGCCGCGATTTTGCCGCCGCCTATCACTATTTCCGCGAGGCATATCTCTCGGCAGGCCAAAAGGCCGACACCGGCGTCGGCGACGCGATGCTCGTTTATATCGAGGTCTACGGCTATCAGGATCTCAGGGGAAAGAGCGCCGCGGAAATCAAAAAGTCGGTGCTTAAGGTCCGCGAGGAGATAAGCCTAAAGAGCGAGGACTCACAGATCGAGCTGAAGCTCGACCCGCAGGACAGCGTCGACAAGCCCGCAGGGATACTCTCAAAGGTTCTGCCGAAGCCGGCGCTGAAGGTCGCGTTTATTCACGACAAGACCCCCGAGACCTCGGGATGGACTCTCAGCCACGAGGCCGGAAGGCTTCATATTGAGAGGGTGTTCGGCAGCGAGGTCGAGACAAAGGTCTATTGCAACGCTCTCGACGATGGCGAGGCTGACGACAATCTCGAACAGGCTATCGCCGACGGCTGCACCGTTATCTTCACCACCTCTCCGCGGCTTCTCTCGGCGAGCCTGCGCGCGGCGGTCGAGCACCCGAAGATCGCCGTCCTCAACTGCTCGCTCAACACCTCTCACCGCTATATCAGAACCTATTACGCCAGAATGTATGAGGTCAAATTCATTATCGGCGCGATCGCAGGAACTCTCGCGCAGTCAAACGACGTCGGTTATATCTGCGACTACCCGATATTCGGCCAGGTCGCAGGAATCAACGCCTTTGCGCTCGGAGTTCAGATGGTCAACCCGCTCGTCAAGGTCAGGCTTGAATGGTCGTCGGTCGGCGGAGTCGAGGCCGCGACCCGCCGCTTAAGAGATCAGGGAATAAAGCTGATCTCAACTCAGGACACCAAGAGCTTCAGCGGCAGCACCGGCACCAGCTTCGGCCTCGCGATAATTGATGACAACGGCGAGACCCCGCTCGCAAGGCCGGTATGGAAGTGGGGGCGCTATTACGAAGCGATAATCCGGAGTATACGCGACGGCTCGTTCCAGCTCGAATATGAGGAATCCAGCCGCGCGATAAACTACTATTGGGGCCTTTCGGCGGGCGTCGTCGATCTCCAGTGCTTCAATGTGCTGCCCGAGAGCGTCAGGCGTCTCGCAGCCCTTCTGAGAGACAGCATACGCAGCGGCGTCGAGCCGTTTATCGGCCCGCTCTTCAATCAGGAGGGCAAAGAGGTTGTCGGCGACGGGCAGTCGCTTACCGCCGAGCAGATAATAAATATGGACTGGCTGGTTGAAAATATCGTCGGAGCGATACCGAAATATGAGGAGCTCGACGAGACCGGCAAGGCGACGGCGGACGTTGTCGGGGTGGAGCCCTCGACAAAGGACAATCAGAAATAACGGACGGAAAAGAGGCCCAAGGAATGCGTATTCTCGCGGTTGCGGACACCGAGTCAAAATATCTCTACGATTATTACACCCCCGGCAAGCTCGAAGGCTTTGACCTTATTCTCGCCTGCGGCGACCTAAGCCGCAGCTATCTTGAATTTCTGGTCGACGCCTCGCGCTGCACTGTTTTATATGTCAGAGGCAACCACGACGACAGCTATTCAACCGACCCGCCTCAGGGCTGCATCTGCGTCGAGGACACGGTTTATAACTTCAAGGGGATCAGGATACTCGGCCTCGGCGGCTCACACCGCTACCGCGAGGGCGCAAATATGTTCACAGAAAAGCAGATGGCAAAGCGTATCCGCAAGCTCAGATTCAAGCTTTGGCGAAGCGGCGGCTTCGACATTCTCATGACCCATTCTCCTGCCCGGCGGCTCAACGACTTCGACTCGCTCTCACACCGCGGCTTTGAGTGCTTCAATGACCTGCTCGAAAAATATAAGCCGCGCTATTTCGTCCACGGACATATACACAAAAACTACGGAATGAACATTCCCCAGCGCACCGAACACGGCGAAACGACCGTTATAAACGCCTGCGATTACTGTATTTTTGAGTATTGAGAACGTCAAAATATCAAGCCCTCCTGCAATTCGCGCAGGAGGGCCACTTTCACGCCTTTTCAACCGTTATATGCCTCATTCTGTTGATTACCGCCCAAAGCTCGGCCTTCCGCGGAAGGTCGAAGAAGCGGCCGACGGTCGAGAAGATGTTTGTATAGACCGAATCGAGGCCGTATTCCCCGATCTTTCGGTAAACCTCGTCGATTTTCGCTTCAAGATCGAGCGCCGCGCCGCCGCAGGTCAGAGCGTTGACGGCGTTTTCGGCCATTATCGCGCGGAGAATGAACCCGAGCGCATGGAGCTGGCGCGGGGTGACGATGTCGTGCAGCCCTCTGAGGTCGATCTCCTCCGAGCCGACCATCATTATCCCGAGATCCAAAACGCCGAGGCGCTCCTTGCCGAAGCCGCCGGGGTGGGAATCAAACCCGCGGGCGCGGTATTTTCTCGCCTGAGACCACTCCGCCGGCTCGGCGCGGTATTCCTTTGAACCGTATTCCGAGCAGACCGACTTCGACTCTCCGGTGACGTCGTGAGGCTCAAAGCCCTCCATCAGGTAAACTTTGTCGGCGACCGAGAGATATTCCCCGCTGCCGCCGATAACGAGCACAGTCGAGATTCCCGACTCGGCGAGCTCCTTCGCCCGCTCGGTGAACGGCGTTATCGGCTCGTTTTTGATAAGCTTTCTCATCATTCCGTCGCGGATCATAAAGTTTGTCGCGCTGCGGTCCTCGTCGATCAGAAGCAGCTTCGCGCCGTTCTCGATCGCCTCCATTATGTTCGCGGCCTGAGATGTCGAGCCGGAGGCGCGCTCGGTCGAAAAATCGAAGCTGTCGCCGCCGGGTATTCCCTGAATAAACGGCGAGATGTTTACATGGCTGACAGCGCGGCCGTCCTCCGCCGAAATAGTGACCGCCGAGCCGTCGGTCAGACAGAGCTCTCTGCCGTCGCCGAGGAAGTGGTCATAAATCCCCGCGGAGATCGCGTCGATCAGGGTCGATTTCCCGGAATATCCTCCGCCGGTGATAACGGTGATCCCGCGCCTGATACCCATTCCTTTAACTCCGCAGATCTCGATTTCGGCCTCGGGCGGGGATTCAAACGGTATTCCGCCCCTCATCGGCAGGTCGGTCCCTTTAGAGCGGGGGAGTATCGAGCCGTTCGCGATAAACGCGCAAAGGTCGCTCTCGGCGAGATATTTGCGTATCGCCCTCTGCTTTTCAGACAGCTCGATCACCCGAGCCAGCTTTTTGCGGTCAAAATTCCTGATATAGCTGTTGATGACTCCCGGCAGATCGGATGTCAGCATTTTTAACGTCTTTTTCATCTTGTGATATGGCAGCTGCACCTGAACAAGCAGACAGAGATAGAGCTTCGGCGGAATGTCGCGGCCGACATAGGGGTAGATATTCAGCCCCGCGCCGTTTTCATAGTCCTTTTGCTGGCGGATCGCGAAATATGCCGAATTGCGCACAAGAATCTCTCCGCCCGGCTCGCAGAAGTAATACCACCCGTTTTCCTCGGCGGGGCGGGAGGGGTTATAAAGCCCGTCGTTCAGCTCGTCAAGATAGGGCTTCAGCTCCCGAAGACAGAAGTCTGCGACGACATAGTCCGGCGCCTCGATCCCTATTTCGTCCGCCGGAACCCCGATCCTGACGGTCGGGCAGTCCTGCGCGAGTTTGTTCGTCACCGAAAACTCATAGCTCACGCCGCTGTTCCAATAGACGGGGTCCTGCCCGCTCTCGGCAAATTCCGAGGGGTTAGCCTCGCAAAGCGGCGGAACGCGGTAGTCTCCGGCATAAATTTCCCTGAATGTTTCGGTGTTTTCTTTCATTGAGAGTAAAATTTTCTTTAATCGTTTCATGTTATCAACCTCATTTCGTGATTTGATTCCCAGAAGCTCGGCGGGTATTCCCAGAAGCACCGACGGAAGGTCGGGGCGGTAGAGATGGGAATAGGTTATCTCCATAAAGCAGCCGTTGTCGAGCCAATAGGTCGGGTCATATTCGGTGGCTTCCTGCTCGCCCGGGTTTGTTTCTGTGCCTCCGGGGATTATATATGTCCCGTCATACATCTGTTGGTAGTGCTCTTCCTTTTCGGGAAGCGGCGCAAGCATTCTAAAAAGTCTAAGCATTTTTCATTCCTCCGTTTCTGTTTTTTGACATAAAAAATTACCTCACTTTCCCTAAAATTCGGACAAAGTGAAGTAAAGCAGAGGAACGTCAAAAAAAGCACACCCAAGGGTGCGCGGAGAACTTTTTAGTCTTTTGCGGTCACGAAATGAACGATGACCGATATGCTGCGTTCGCCGCTCTATTCACTTTGGTGTTCATATCAGTCACCTCACATAATGAATTAGTGATAAATTTTACCACACGCGAATTATAACATATCGCGAGGGGGTTGTCAAGGGGTTTTGAAGAAATTTTTGAGGGGAAGGGAGAGGTTTTGTTGCAGAGATGTGAGTTAAAGCGTTTGTGGCTTTTTGAAACTGAGTTCGGAAGCCCTTTCGCCGCTTTTCTGAACGATCAGAAAAGCGGCGGGAAAAGAATCGCTAAAGGGGAAAGGGGCCAACCTTGTCCCCTCTCCCCTTTAAAAACCCCTCACCCTTCCGCTGGGGGACTACCGTCCCCCAGCGGCCCCCTCAAGGCGTAAAAAGATTAAGTACCTTAGACTGCAAACTCGCTGTCTGCCCAACCCTTTATTGTGGCAAAGTTCAGACGCCATGCGCCCTGAATCGGCGTGGAACCACAGAAGCACTACTTTCGTGCCCCAGAGGCTGAAAGGTATTCGCTCCGCTCATGCTATTTTCAGCCCCACCCCCGGAAAAAGTTGTTGGCAGTTATATTGAAGCGCCGCCCCCTCCCGATGGGAGGGGGCGGGTCAAATCAGCCCACTTTCTCACTACTCAAAATTAAATCTCCGCCGTCTTTCAAAAAATTTCCGCCCGATGTTGATTTCCGCGGAAATTTACATTATAATATAATCAGCATTATATTTGAGGAGGCAAAATTATGTCCGAAAAGAATTATTCAAAGCTCAGAAACGAAAGCGACATCCGCGGAATCGCGCTCGAAGGCGTCGAGGGGCAGCATATCAACCTGACCGAAACCGCTTGCCGCGACATCGCGCGGGGATTCGCGCTCTGGCTGATCGACCGCAGCGGCAGGACCGACCTTCGCGTTGCAGTCGGCCGCGATTCCCGCCTCTCGGGGCCGACACTTCTCGGCTGGCTCGCCGACGAGCTCGCAAAAGAGGGGATCGAGGTCACCGATATGGGCCTCGCGAGCACTCCGGCGATGTTTATGACCACCAAGACCGAGGGATATATGTTTGACGGCGCGGTCATGGTGACCGCCTCGCACCTGCCTTTCAACCGCAACGGCTATAAATTTTTCACTCCCGACGGCGGCGTTGAGGCCTCTGATATTGATGAGATGATCCGCCTCGCCGAGACCGACCGCCACACCGGCCTGCCCGCCGGCAGCGTCGTTAAAGATCAGTTTATGGACGCCTATTCCGACCGCCTCGCCGGAATGATCCGCGCGGCTGCGGGGAGCGGCCGCCCTCTCGAAGGGCTCAGAATCGTCGTTGACGCGGGAAACGGAGCGGGGGGCTTTTATGCCGAAAAAGTCTTGAAGCCGCTCGGCGCCGACATCACCGGCTCGCGCTATCTCGACCCAGACGGGAGCTTCCCGAACCACATTCCCAACCCCGAGAACAGGGAGGCGATGGAGTCGATCACCGAGGCGGTTTTGGAATCGAAAGCCGATCTCGGAATAATCTTCGACACCGACGTCGACCGCGCCGGGGCCGTTCTTCCCGACGGCAGCGAGCTCAACCGCAACCGCCTGATCGCGATCCTCTCGGCGATGCTCCTAAGAGATCACCCCGGAACGACGATCGTCACCGACTCGGTTACTTCTTCCGGTCTCGCCGAATTTATCGCCGAAAAGGGCGGAATTCACCACCGCTTCCGCCGCGGTTACCGCAACGTAATCAACGAATCAATAAGGCTAAACAGCGAAGGCATTGACAGCCAGCTCGCAATCGAGACATCTGGCCACGGCGCTTTCAAGGAAAACTATTTCCTCGACGACGGCGCATATATCGTCACCCGGCTTATAATCGAGCTCTCCCGCGCCCGCAAGGAGGGATACAGCCTCGCTTCGCTGATCTCGACTCTGCGCGAGCCCGCCGAAAGCCGCGAGTTCAGAATGAATCTCTCGCTCGAAGACTTCAAGCCCTACGGCCAAAAAATCATCGACGAGCTGACCGCCGAGGTTACCTCTCACGAGGGCTGGAGCCTTGCGCCGTCGAACTACGAGGGCGTCAGGGTAAATCTCGACAAGGCCCACGGCGACGGCTGGTTCCTTCTGAGGCTGTCGCTCCACGAGCCGCTGATGCCGCTCAACATCGAGTCGGACAGCGAGGGCGGGGTCAAAAAGATCGCCCGGGAGCTCTCGGGAGTGCTTAAAAAATATTCCGAGCTCGACACCGAAAAGCTCTGCGAATTTGCCGAATGAGCTTGCGGGAAATCATTTTTATTGCAGATTGACCAAAAGAACGCAACTTTTTGAGCCATTTTATAAATATCGTTGCTTTCGGAGCCGAGAACTGATATAATATCATCAAAGAATTGAAGAAAGGAACGGTAAAAATATGAGTAGAATTATGAGAACGGTCTGCCTGCTGCTGGCGCTTTCGCTTCTGCTCGGCGGCTGCGGAAAGGGAAAGAAAACGGTCAACCGCGTCACCGAGCCGGACAACACCCCAACCGCGCAGGAAGCCGACAAGGCCGAGCTGGAGGTTTTGATCGAAGAGGCGGAGTCGAAAGACGTCTCGGAATATCTGACCGGCGACTATCTCAAACGCGCGATCGAAGAGGCAAAAGAGGTCGCGCAGAACAGCTCCGCAACGGAAAGGACGGTTAAAGAAATGACAGAAAAGCTTGAATATTCCCTCGACGGGCTCTTTAAGGATTCGGACTTTGCCGATCCCGCCGAAATCGAGCCGGAGGAAAGGATCCCCGACCCGTTTACCTATCTCGACGGAAACCTGATGGACGGAATCGAAGAATGGCCGAAGCGCTCGGCCGAGATCAGCGCCGCTTATCAGCACTATATGTACGGCCGCTGGCGCGACAACTCCGACGAGGAGATCGGTTATACCGTCACACCGAACGGCGGCAATTCCTACGCCCTCGCGATGAATATTAAGAGGATCAGCACCGGCGCCGAAACGACAGTCAACGCGACGATCCTTATGCCGGACGAAAGCATCGAGCCCCCGGAGGGGGGTTATCCGGTCATCGTCGGAATGCACGCCGGAATCAGCGAAGACGTCGCCAACAAGAACGGCTATGCGACAATAACTATCGACTTCTTCTCCTACGGCGTCGCCTCGGACGACACCCAGCACAAAGGCGCTTTCTATGACCTCTATCCTTACGGCGCCGAGCCCGAGGAACAGACCGGCGTTCTGATGGCGTGGGGCTGGGGCTGCTCGAAGGTTATCGACGCTCTCGAAGCCGGCCTCGGCGAGGAGATGAAAATCAGCCCGGTCAACACTATCGTCACCGGCGTTTCGCGCTGGGGAAAGGCCGCAATCGTCTGCGGAGCATTTGAGCACCGCTTTAAGATGGTCGCGCCGTCCTGTTCCGGCGCGGGAGGAGTCGCGCTCTATCGCTACACCTCAGAGGGCAGGACATACGATTTCAGCTCAAAGGGCGCCGACGCGGCGTATAAATACGGCCAGAACGAGCCGATCGGCAGCCTTCAGTCGACCGGCGAGCGCGGCTGGTTCAACGATATGTTCTTAAAATTCTCGACGCCCGAGTCGCTCCCCGTCGACCAGCACCTGCTTTGCAGCCTTGTCGCCGACCCGAACAGGTATCTGTTCATAATCGGCTCCTGCATCTATGAGGACTGGGTAAACGCCCCCGCGATGTGGTACAGCTATGTCGCTGCCCGCGAGGTTTATAAAGCCCTAGGAATCGAGGACAACATCGCGATCAACATTCACCAGCAGGGCCACGCGGTCATCGCCGAGGATATCGAATATATCACCGACTACTTTGACAAGCACGTTTACGGCAAGGAGCCGGAGTTAAACCTCGACGACCTCAAGACCTCGGTCTTCGAGCTGGACCGGAATGTCGACCACAATATGGACGGCTTTTATGACTGGTGGATCATTCCGCAGTAAGCAAGAATTAAATATTAAAAGCGGAGTCCGCAGAAATGCGGGCTCCGCTGAATTTTATCCCGAGATTTTAAACGGCCATCGCGCCGAGAAGAACGGCGAGGAATCCGAAGTTAAACAGCGAGAAGTTCAGGATATAATACCCTGTCCTGCCGGGGTTGTGGTTGACATATTCTCTGAAGGTTATCAGGCTCGCGAGCGAGGCGATAAGCGTTCCGACGCCGCCGATATTTACCCCGAGAAGAAGGTGGGCGTAATCGTCGGTGAACTGCGAGAGCAAAATCGCCGAGGGGACGTTGCTGATGCACTGGCAGGAGAGCGCGCTGAAAATAAGCGTGTTCTTTCCGAGAAGATAGGAGAAGAAGCGGCTGACAACGTCGATCCTCGCCATATTCCCGGCGAAGATAAAGAAGAAGACAAAGGTCAGCAGCAGGGGATAGTCGACGTCGCGGAGAGCCTTTCTGTCGAGGAAGAACATCGAGGTCGGGATTATCAGAAGCCCCACCCAATAGGGGATGCCGCGGAAGACTATCATTATCGCCAGCGCGAACAGAAGCAGGTAGATAACGGTCCGCTTCGGGTCGAGAACTATTTTTTCGTCGCTGATTCCGAGCGGCTCGCTCTTTACGAAAACGACGCAGCAGACGGTGATAAGTATTACCGAGAGAACAAAGGGCGGCGCCATTATCGACATAAATTCGAGGTTCGGAATATTGAATTTTGTGTAGAGATAGAGGTTCTGCGGGTTTCCGAACGGCGTCAGCATTCCGCCGAGGTTCGCCGCGATATTCTGCATTATAAAGGTAAAGGCCATGTATTTTTCCTTGCCGGTCGTCGAAAGAACGAGATAACCGAGCGGCAGAAAGGTCAGAAGCGCCATGTCGTTCGCGATCAGCATCGAGCCGATAAAGGTTATATAAACCAGCGCGAGGACGCAGAGACGGGCGTTTTTAAATAGGTGAACGATCTTTCTCGCGAGCATATAAAAGAAGTTGATGTTTTTCAGCGCGCAGACGACCGTAAGCACGCAAAAGAGGCAGGTCAGCGTTTTGAAATCAAAATAGCCGAGGTATTCCCTGTCGACCGGCACGAAAACCGTTGTGACGGCGGCCGCGACCATCGCGATTATCAGGACGGTGTCCTTTTTAATGAACTGCTTGACCGCGTTTTCGAGATGTTTTATTAGCTCAGATGTTTCCATCAATCCTCTGTCCTTTTCCGAAATTCTCCCGAAGCCCGCCGGGCCGCAGAGCCTCGCGGAGTTTTATCCAGCTCTCTATTATAGTCCCGCCGCAGGAAAAATCAAGAGGTTTGTTTAATTTTCGCGTTTTAGACAATTGCGCTCAACAATGTTGAAAAATATGGAATAATTACAGGGGGCGGCACTTACTTTCATGCCGAAGCATATCTATATAACCCGCCCCCCGCCCCCTGATAGGGGGAGGGGGCTCTCTTTTACTCCTCGCTGTAATCCTTAAAGCAAAGGTTCAGATCGACGCTCCCGTCGATGCCGGGAACCTGCCCCTTCGAGGAATACTGCCACATCGAGCAGTCATAGAACAGCGTCGGGGTGTCGTCATATCCCGCGAACCAGATGTCGTAGTCGGCGACGCGGGAGAGGTCATATTTCCAGACCGCGGTCTTCTTGTTGGCGTAGATGACCGGAGTGTAGCCCTCGATCTCCAGCCGCTTTGCGAAGACGAGGAAGTTGTCGGTGAGCTGCTGCGGGTCGATGTATTTGGTGCGGGCGGTGTCGCCGTCGGGGTCGTTGACAACCTCCCAGTCAAATGCGACCGGGTAGTCGATGTCATATCCGTCAAGAAGGTCGATGACAAACTCCGCCTCTTCGAGCGCTTCGTCGGTCGTCAGCGCCTGAGAGAAGATATAAACGCCGACCTTCATTCCCGCGTCGATGGCGTTTTCGATATTCTGCTTGAAATTGGCGTCCTCGACGACGAGGCCGGTGACATATCCGCGGTTGGCGCAGCGTATCATCGCGAACTCATAGCCCGCCGCCCTGACCTCCTCCCAGTCGATATACCCCTGGTGGACCGAGACGTCGATCCCGGGGATTCCGTGAATTCCGGCCGAGGGGTCGTCATAGGTGATAGTCCCGTCGAGCTCGTTTTTTATGAACAGCTCGGGTATGTATTCGTTCTTTCTGACCGAGGTCAGCGCCGGCACCCAGATCGGGCCGTAGCTCGAGTCGTTGAGCAAAAAGCTGTCCGAGCCGAGCTGGTGGCTGTATTCCTCCGACGGGTCGATCGGGATATATTCGGTCTCGGTGACGACCGTCTCCTTTTCGACCTCGACGATTTCGGGGACGATCTTTCCCTGAGCTTTGCTCCAGCCGAGCGCCATAACGATCACCGCGGCGCCTAAAACAACGACTGCGATACCGAGGGCGGTGACCGCTGCGGCATAGCCCTTCATCAGCGCGTTTCCGCGGATCTGCTCGGTCTTTTTGGAGCGCGCAACGAGGTCTTCATAGATCTGAGCGGCCGACTGCTTCTGCTCGCTTTGGTTCTGTGATGTAAATTCAAGCTTTTCTGACATTTGAATGCTCCTTTCGGTTTCGGTAAACCACTTTCGACAGTTTTCGGTATTTTTATCTTAACATATCGCGGGCATAATGTAAAGCGCTGAATAAAAATTTAAGGACAGGAAAATTTTCCGCCCACCCTTGAATTGTCAAGAAAAGTGTGGTATTATATAATTGAAATAATATCGACCGGAGGTTATTATGAGAATTTGTGTTTACGGCGCGGCGTCGCCGACCATTGACGCCGAATATATCAGAAAAGTCGAAGAGCTCGGCCGTGAAATGGCGAGGCGGGGCCATTCCCTCGTCTTCGGAGGCGGCGCAAACGGCCTGATGGGCGCTGCCGCCCGCGGAATCCGCGACGGCGGAGGAAAGATCGTCGGCGTTATTCCGAAATTCTTTGACGACGACAAGGTCGAGGCGATCTGCGATTTTTGCGACGAGCTCGTCTTCACCGAAACGATGCGCCAGCGCAAGCAGATAATGGAGGACCGCGCCGACGCCTTTATCGTCGCGCCCGGCGGAATCGGCACCTTTGAGGAGTTTTTCGAGATCCTGACCTTAAAACAGCTCTGCCGCCATAATAAGCCGATCGCGGTATATAACGTAATGGGCTATTATAACGAGCTCAACGACGTTCTCGAGCAGGCGATAAAGAAAAACTTTATCCGCGAGAATTGCAGCGATCTCTACAAAATAACCTCCGACCCCGAGGAGCTTCTCCGCTATATCGAGACGCCCGTTCTCGGCGAGAGAACCGTCAGGGACTTAAAGGACGGATAAACCGGCAAAAGCGAACCGGCAGACCTTTTGTTTTAGGCCTGCCGGTTTTTTTATTTTATCTGTGCGACGTCGTAAGGCGTTGTCTGATAGACGAAATAGTTGAGCCAGTTGGAATAAAGAAGATTTGCGTGCGATCTCCAACGGACAATCGGCGGCTTTGTCGGGTCGTCGTTCGGAAAATAGTTTTTCGGCACCTTGATGTCGATCCCCTTCCCCTTGTCGCGGAAATATTCGGTCGCGAGAGTGTCGGGGTCATATTCCGAGTGGCCGGTGATGAAAATCTGTCTGCCCTCGTTGGTCATGCAGGCATAAACTCCGGCCTCGGCGCTCGAGGCGAGAATTTTTATTTCGGGAATCGAGGCGAGCTGTTTTTCGTCGACGGCAGAGTTTCGGGAATGAGGCGCAAAGAAAACGTCGTCAAAGCCGCGGAACAAAATCGGGTTTTTATAGCTGACGGTGTGCTCAAAGACGCCGAACAGCTTTTCTTTTAGCGGCAGCTTTCTGACGCCGAAATGGTAATAGAGCCCGGCCTGCGCTCCCCAGCAGATATGGAAGGTAGAGTGGACATGGCTCTTCGACCACTCGAAAATTTCGCAGAGCTCCTGCCAATATTCGACCTGCTCGAATTCGAGGTGTTCGACCGGCGCGCCGGTGATAATCATTCCGTCGAAGCGCTCGTTTCGGACTTCGTCGAAGGTCTTGTAAAACGAGATCAGGTGCTCGGCGGCGGTGTTTTTCGACTCGTGGCTCGCGGTGCGTATCAGCTCGACCTCAACCTGAAGCGGCGTGTTTCCGAGAAGCCGCGCAAGCTGGGTCTCGGTCGCGATTTTGGTCGGCATCAGGTTGAGTATCAGTATTTTCAGGGGCCGGATATCCTGAGTCAGCGCCCGGGTTTCGGTCATCACGAAGATATTTTCGTCAGAAAGCGTCTTCGCCGCGGGGAGAGAGTTGGGTATCTTGATCGGCATAGCCCCGCTCCTTTCTACAAAAAGTAATATTAGGCTTTTGGATTACAGATTGTCAAGCGCCTGCCTAATGTCGTCGATCAGGTCGGCGGCGCTTTCAAGCCCGCAGGAGAGCCTGACAAGGTCGGCCGAAACTCCGGCGGCCTCGAGCTCGCTGTCGCTCATCTGGCGGTGTGTGGTGCTGGCGGGGTGGAGGCAGCAGGAGCGGGCGTCGGCGACGTGAGTCTCGATCGCGCAGAGCTTAAGGTTCGACATAAACCTTTCCGCGGCGCTTCTTCCGCCCTTGACCCCGAAGCTGATAACTCCGCAGGAGCCGTTCGGCAGATATTTTTCGGCAAGTGAACGGTCGACATTGTTTTCGAGGTCGGGATAGAACACCCAGCCGATCCTCGGGTCGGTCAGCAGATATTCCGCGACAGCCTTTGCGTTTTCGCAGTGGCGCTTCATTCTGACATGAAGGCTTTCGAGGCCGAGGTTTAATAGATAGGCGCTGAACGGCGAGGGGGTCGAGCCGAAGTCTCGCATCAGCTGGGCGGTCGCTTTGGTGATATATGCCCCTTCCTTTCCGAACCGCTCGGCGTAGGTGATTCCGTGATAACTGTCGTCGGGGGTGGTGAGGCCGGGAAACTTTTCGGAATGCGCGAGCCAGTCGAAGCGGCCGGAATCGACTATCGCGCCGCCGACGGCAGAGCCGTGGCCGTCCATATATTTGGTGGTGGAGTGGGTGACGATGTCGGCGCCCCATTCAAACGGGCGGCAGTTGATCGGGGTTGCAAAGGTGTTGTCGACGATAAGCGGAACTCCGTGGCGGTGGGCGGCGTCGGCAAAGCGGGAAATATCAAGCACCCGAAGCGCAGGGTTGGCGATAGTCTCGCCGAAGACCGCCTTTGTGTTCGGCTTAAAGGCGGCTTCGAGCTCTTCTTCGGAGCAGTCCGGCGCGACAAAGGTAAAGTCGACGCCCATTTTCTTCATCGTCACCGAGAAGAGGTTAAAGGTTCCGCCGTAGATCGAAGATTCCGCGACGACGTGGTCGCCGGAGGAGGCGATATTAAAGACCGCGAAGAAGTTTGCCGCCTGGCCCGAGGAGGTCAGCATCGCGGCGGTTCCGCCCTCGAGCTCGCAGATCTTTCTCGCGACGGCGTCGCAGGTCGGGTTCTGGAGGCGGGAGTAAAAATAGCCGTCTGCTTCGAGGTCGAAGAGCTTCGCCATTTCGGGGCCGGTCGAATATTTAAAGGTTGTCGATTCGATTATCGGGATCTGGCGGGGCTCGCCGTTTTCGGGGGTATATCCGCCCTGCACACAGACCGTTTCTATTCTTTTATCTGACATTCGGTGTCGTCCTTTCTGCGTAGTGATTGGTGAAATTATAGCACAATCGCGGCTTCGCGTCAAGAATCAAAAAAATTTCGGGAACCCTGCGACCTTTTCGCCCCAAAAACGTACATTATAAAGGGAAGCAATTCCCGAAATAATTCTGAAAGGGGGTCAAAATCTCCCGCTCCGCCGGTTTCTCTTGCTTTTTTCCCGAAAATGTGGTATTATCAGTTCAGGACACACCGGCAGGCGCTTTTAACCTTGGGAGGTTGGACTTATGAAAAAACTGCTGATATTTATTGCTTTGCTGGGGCTGCTCTGCTCCTGCGGCGCGCCGAAGGAAATGCCCTATCTCGCCGACCCGGTTTTCGCGACCGACGAGCCCTTGCCCGACTATGATTTTCAGTCGGATTTTTACACCGCCATCGGCTTTACTGAGATGTGCGCTTCGGAGGACGCCTATTATTTCACCGAAAGAGACCTTTCCACTGATCTCGGCGCGCAGTTTATCTGGTATTACGACAAGCAGAGCGGGCTAAGCGGAAAACTTTGCACCCGGCCGGAATGTCTTCACAGCGGCAGCACCTGCAACGCCTATTTAGATTCTAGTGTCAACGCGCTCTCGTTTTATGACGGCAGGCTCTATTGCTACTACCGCCCCTTTAACAACGAAAAAACCGCCAATATGTGCATTTCAATGAACCCCGACGGAACCGGAAGAAGAACCGAGATGGATGCGCCTTTGGAGCCCTGCGGCGGGGATTCTATAAGCTTTATTCACAGGGGATATATTTATATGGCGGCGGCGGAGTCGGAGGTTCATGTCGCAGAAGCGACAAATACTCCGAGGCTTTATTGCTGGAATATTAAAACCGGCGAAGAAACGCTGCTCTATGAGGGGCCGTCGACAAGCAAGTTTATAAACGTGCGCGCGATGCCGCTCGGAAACGACATCTATTTTGCTTACAGCGAGACAACGGACGACGGCAACGGAACTATCAACACTCTTTGCCGGATCGACACCGGAACCCGCGAAGTCGAGACCTGCTTCAGCAATCAGGCGGACTATTTTATCGCGAGCATCGAGCCGATAAAGGACGACGGGGTCTATATGATCTGCAGCCGGCCCGAAAAAAGCTGCATCGGCAGATATGATTTTAAAACCGGTGAGATCAGCTATTCCGGCGAGGGCGCGATAATCGGAACCGAAAACATGATGGACGGCAAGGTGATCGGCTATACGGACGAAGAGTATATTATGGGAATCGGTCAGAGCCGCTATTGCGGAGTGATCTATTCCTTCGACGGCGAAAAGATCGCCGAAACGGCGGCGCTAACCGAGATCGACGGGGATAAATTCTCCGAGCTCTCTAATAAGAACGGGAGTGTCTTCACTACTCTTATGGGCTGCGACGGTGAAAATGTGTTTATAAGGTTTGACAAAATCTTCGCCAGCAGCACCGGCGATGTAACTAAGCAAAGCATCATTTACTACGCCTTCCCGCTCGACGGAAGCGAGCCGTTTGAGCTTTGGCGAACCGAAAAGGTTTATGAGCCTGTCGCGCCGGTAAAGGGAAGCGCCAAATAAACAGTTCAATATTTTAAAACAGGAGGAATATAAAATGCAGCGTTTCAGGAACATTATAACCCAGGATATCCCGGAGGATATCACGACCAAAAAAGAAGGCGGCAGCTACCCCGAATGGCAGAAGCACTTCTATTATTCGCGGACGGCCGAGCGCGACACTCCGGTAAACGTCCTGCTGCCGCGGGGCTATTCGGAGGATAAGAAATATCCGGTGCTCTATATTCTCCACGGCTATTTCGACAACGAGGACTGGATGACCCGCGACTGCGTAAAGATCGACACAATGCTGCCGAATCTCGTTGAAAAGGGCGAGGCCGAGGAGATGATCGTCGTTGTGCCTTATATCTACTGCGACAAAAACGTCCCTGCCTGCACCGGAATGAATCTTCAGAACTCCCTCGCTTATGACAACTTCATCAACGACTTTCTGCTCGACACGATCCCGTTTATCGAGTCGCACTTCTCGGTCGCGAAGGGCCGCGAAAACACCGCTCTGACCGGCTTCTCGATGGGCGGCCGCGAGTCGCTGTTCATCGGCTTCAAGCACCCCGAGCTGTTCGGATATCTCGGCGCCTGCGACCCCGCGCCGGGCTTGATCCCGGTTCCGGAATCGGCTGCCCACCCCGGCCAGATCAGCGCCGACGAGGTCAGCTTCGGGGAATATGTCCCCTCGGTGGTATTTGTCAGCGCGGGCGGAGACTTCTCCGAGACCGACCTCACCCCCTTCAACTACCGCGCACTGATGACCCATAACGGCGTCGAGCATCTCTGGCAGCACGTCGTCGGCGTCCGCCACGACCACACGATCGTCGCGCCCCATCTTTATAACTTCTTCAGAATGGCGTTCAGAGTAAAATAAAAATTCAGCCCGACCACCGAGTCGGGCTTGATTTTTTGCGTAAAATCGCGGTTTATGCCTCTTGAAATCCGTACTTTTGGACTCTTTATCGCTATAATGGTAATTAAAGAAGCAACGGCACCGAATTACGGAGGTTTATTATGAAAGGTTATGACACATCAAGCGGCTATATGGGCTATGTAAACGGAAGATATATCCTCTTCGCGAGCGAGGAGGAATATAGGGAGTATCTTGAAGAGGGGGAGGAGTAAGCGAGCAGCATTACAGGGAGTTTTTTAATGAGACTCCCTGTAATTTGTTTTGCCAACCGTTCAAAATCGGGAAGAGTATGCGCTCCGGCGCATTAGTTTACCTCTCCCAAACGCATTCGGCGGCGCAAGCCCAAATATACCCATTATCCCAGTTTAATCCTCCGTCCTTTTTGTTCCCCGAAAATTAAAATTTCCTCTTTACAAACAGCAAAAAAAGTGTTAATATATAGTGTGCAATGTTATGCGGATACCATAACTGTTCATTAAACAAAACTTTTTTACAGGAGGATGTTTATGGCAAGAAAAATGAAAACCATGGATGGCAACAACGCCGCCGCGTGGGCGTCTTATCCGTTCACCGAAGTCGCCGCCATCTATCCCATCACCCCTTCGTCCGTAATGGCCGAAGTTACCGACGCTTGGAGCGCTAAGGGCCAAACCAACCTGTTCGGAACACCTGTCAAGATCGCAGAAATGCAGTCTGAGGCGGGCGCTGCGGGCGCGGTTCACGGATCTCTTTCCGCCGGCGCTCTGACAACAACCTTCACCGCCTCGCAGGGTCTTCTTCTGATGATCCCGAATATGTATAAGATCGCGGGCGAGCTTCTTCCGAACGTTATTCACGTTTCCGCGAGATGCGTCGCTTCCCACGCTCTCAACATCTTCGGCGACCATTCCGACATCTATGCCTGCCGTCAGACCGGCTATGCAATGCTCTGCTCGACCAACCCTCAGGAAGTAATGGACCTCGGTACCATCGCCCACCTTTCGACCATTAAGTCGAGAGTCCCGTTCCTCCACTTCTTCGACGGCTTCAGAACCTCTCACGAGATTCAGAAGATCGAGACCTGGGACAAGTCGGACATTATGGAGCTGATCGACATGGACGCCGTCGAGGCATTCAGAAACCGCTCGATCAACCCCGAACACCCTGTTCTCCGCGGCTCCGCTCAGAACCCCGACATCTTCTTCCAGGCGCGCGAAGCCTGCAACACCTACTACGACGCCGTCCCCGGCATCGTCGAGGAATACATGGACAAGGTCAACAAGAAGATCGGCACCAACTACAAGCTCTTTAACTACTACGGCGATCCCGAGGCAACAAAGGTCATCGTCGCAATGGGTTCTGTCTGCGACACTATCGAGGAGACGGTCGATTACCTCAACTCTAAGGGCGAAAAGCTCGGACTTGTAAAAGTTCGTCTTTACAGACCGTTCCGCGCCGACAAGCTCTTTGAAGCCATTCCGAAGACTGTCAAGCAGATCGCCGTTCTCGACAGAACCAAGGAACCCGGCTCTCTCGGCGAGCCTCTTTATCTCGACGTTGTCGCTGCCCTTAAAGGCACCGAGCTCGAGAGCGTTCCCGTTTCCAGCGGACGCTACGGCCTCGGCTCGAAGGACACCACCCCCGACCAGATCAAGGCCGTTTATGACAACTGCCACTGCAAGGAGGACTACAAGCCCCGCTTCACAATCGGCATCAACGACGACGTCACCCACCTCTCTCTCAAGACCGAGGGCGCTCTCGACTCCGCTCCTGCCGGAACCGTTTCCTGCAAGTTCTGGGGTCTCGGCTCTGACGGCACCGTCGGCGCCAACAAGAACTCGATCAAGATCATCGGCGACCACACCGACAAATATGTTCAGGCTTACTTCAGCTATGACTCCAAGAAGTCGGGCGGCGTAACCGTTTCTCACCTCCGCTTCGGCGACACCCCGATCAAGTCGACCTACCTTATCAACAGAGCCGACTTCGTCGCCTGCCACAACGAGTCCTACATCACCAAGTATGACATGGTTCAGGACGTCAAGCCGGGCGGAACCTTCCTTCTCAACTGCCAGTGGTCTCCCGAAGAGCTCGAAGAGAGACTTCCCGGCCAGGTAAAGAGATATATCGCTCAGAATAACATCAAGTTCTACACCGTCGACGGCGTCAGACTCGGTATCGAGACCGGAATGGGCAACAGAATCAACACCATTCTCCAGTCCGCCTTCTTCTATCTCGCCGACATCATTCCGTTCGACAAGGCTCTTCAGTATATGAAGGACGCCGCCACCGCTTCTTATTCCAAGAAGGGCGAGGACGTTGTCAGAAAGAACCACGACGCTATCGACGCCGGCTATAAGAACATCGTCAAGATCGACGTTCCCGAGAGTTGGAAGAACGCTCCCGACACCGCGATGGGCCAGTCTGCCGTCACCGGCGACAACAAGACCCTTGTCGACTTCGTCAACAACGTTCTTATCCCCTGCAACGCTCAGCAGGGCGACAAGCTCCCAGTTTCGACCTTCGTTGAGACCGCCGACGGCACCTTCCCGCAGGGCTCTGCGGCCTACGAAAAGCGCGGAATCGCGATTGACGTTCCCGCCTGGGATTCCGCGAACTGCATTCAGTGCAACTTCTGCTCCTATGTCTGCCCGCACGCGGTCATCAGACCTGTCGTTATGACCGACGCCGAGCTTGAGGCTGCCCCCGAGCTTGCGAAGCAGAAGGCCGTTCCGGTCACCGGTATGCCCGGCTATCACTTCGTTATGACCATGTCCGCTCTTGACTGCACCGGCTGCGGAAGCTGCGTAAACGTCTGCCCCGGCAAGAAGGGCAACAAGGCTCTTTCAATGAGACCTCTCGACGAGCAGCTCGCCGAGCAGGAGGTCTTCAACTACGGCCTCACTCTCGCCGACAAGCCGGAAGTTCACGAGAAATTCAAGGAAACAACCGTCAAGGGCTCTCAGTTCAAGCAGCCGCTGCTTGAATTCTCCGGCGCCTGCGCGGGCTGCGGCGAAACTCCTTATGCCAAGCTGATCACCCAGCTCTTCGGAGACAGAATGTATGTCGCCAACGCGACCGGCTGCTCCTCGATCTGGGGCGGCTCCGCACCGTCTACTCCTTACACCACCAACAAGGCAGGCAAGGGTCCGGCCTGGGCCAACTCCCTCTTTGAGGACAACGCCGAGTACGGCTACGGAATGTTCCTCGCTCAGAACACCATCAGAACCCGCACCATCGCAAAGGTTCTCGAGCTCGCCAAGACTGTCGAGTGTGAGCACTGCAAGGGCGTTATCGAGCATTATCTCGAAACCGTCGACGACGGCAGAGAGAACTCGAAGGCGACCGACGAGCTGATCGAGGTCCTCGAAAAGATGGATAAGCCCGAAGCAAAGGCGATCCTCAAGGACAAGGACTACCTCCGCAAGAAGTCTGTCTGGATCTTCGGCGGCGACGGCTGGGCTTATGATATCGGATTCGGCGGCTTGGACCACGTTATCGCCCAGAACGAGGACGTCAATATCTTCGTCTTCGACACCGAGGTCTATTCCAACACCGGCGGACAGTCCTCGAAGGCCACCCCGACCGGCGCGATCGCTCAGTTCGCCGCGGCCGGCAAGGTCACCAAGAAGAAGGACCTCGCGGGAATCGCAATGACCTACGGCTATGTATATGTCGCTCACGTTGCAATGGGCGCCGATTACAACCAGTGCATCAAGGCGATCGCCGAGGCCGAGAGCTACCACGGCCCGTCGCTGATTATCGGCTACGCTCCCTGCATCAACCACGGTATCAAGGGCGGAATGTCTATCGCCCAGACCGAGGAGAAGAAGGCTGTTGAGGCCGGTTACTGGCACCTTTACAGGTTCGACCCGAGACTCGCTGCCGAGGGCAAGAACCCGTTCCAGCTCGACTCCAAGGCCCCGACCGCGGATTACAAGGACTTCATTATGGGAGAGGTCAGATATAACTCCCTCGCCCGCTCCAACCCCGAGAGAGCCGAAAAGCTCTTCAACAGCGCGGTTGAAACCGCTAAGGAGACCTACGATCACCTTGTAGACCTCGCGAAGTAAACAGATATCTCCCCACTTGTAAACCGCCCCCTCCCTTTAGGGAGGGGGCGGCGCTTTGTTATAACGCCCGACAAAACTTTCACGGGGGTGGGGCTGAAAATAGCATGAGCGAAGCGAATACCTTTTAGCCCCTCGGGGCGCGAAAGTAGTGCTTCTGCGGTTCCGTCCTATTCAAAGAGGCCCCCGCCTTCGCAGGAGCCTCTTTTGATTTAACCTTTATTCTTCGCCGTCAACGCCTTCCTCGTCGTCAGGCGCTTCGTCAGGGTCTTCCTCGGCGGCTTCCTCCGCCGCCTCAGCGTCGGCTATCGCCCTAAGCTCATCGTCGCTAAGCTGCTCAACCTCGGTGATCTCCGCCTCCTCGTCGTGCGCGGCGGTGGTAAACGCGGCGACCCTGCGCTCCGGGGTGTCCTTAGTCCTCATAATCGTAACGCCGGAGGAATATCTTCCCATCATGCTGATATCCTGCGCGCGGACTCTGATGACGATTCCGTCGTTCGAGATCAGAATGACGTCGTCCTCGAGGTCGACGACCTTGATTCCGCAGACCTCGCCCTTTGCTTCGCCGGTCTTGTAGTTGAGGATTCCGTAGCCTCCGCGGTTCTGGCGGCGATATTCCGAGAGGGGAACGCGCCTGCCGTAGCCCTTGTCAGATACGGTCAGAACTGTCGCGTCGTCGCGGGCGGCCTCCATCGAGACGACCTCGTCGCCCTCGCGGAGCTTGATTGCCCTGACGCCGTGGGCCGAACGGCTCATCGCGCGGAGCGTTTCCTCGGCAAACCGGATTATCCTGCCGCCCTTAGTCGCGACCAAAAGCTCGTCGGCGCCGGTTGACATCAGTGCGCCTCTGATTTCGTCGCCGTCGTCGAGCCCGATCGCGATCAGCCCGCTTTTCTTGACATTCCGATAGCTGTCAAGGCGGGTCCTCTTGATCTTGCCGTTTCTTGTGACCATCGTGATATATCTGTCCTCGTCAAAGTCCTTGCAATAGAGTATCGCGGCGATCTTTTCGCCCTGCTCGAGCGGCAGGAGATTGACGACATTTGTCCCGCGGGAGGTTCTGCCGCCCTCGGGTATCTCAAAGCACTTGAGCTTATACATGATCCCGCGGTCGGTGACGAACAGCAGATTATCATGGGTCGAGCAGACGTGCATCGAGCTGACATAGTCCTCTTCACGCTGCTTCATTCCCGAAACGCCCTTTCCGCCGCGCTTCTGAACCGAATATTCCGAAGAGCTGGTTCTCTTGATATATCCGTTGTTGGTCAGAGCGATCACGTTGGTGTCCTCCGGAATAAGGTCTTCGATATCGACCTCGCCCGAAACCGACTGAATTTCGGTCCTGCGCTCGTCAGAGAACTTCGCGGCGATCTCCTCGCTCTCCTTGATAACGATTTCAACGACCCTTTCGTGGTGGGCGAGAATGTCTTCAAGGTCGGCGATCTTGACCTCTAATGCCGCCAGCTCGTCATAAATCTTCTGCCTTTCAAGGCCGGAGAGTTGGATCAGCCTCATGTTCGCGATATATTCCGCCTGAATTTCACTGATCCCGAAGCGGTCGATAAGAGCCTGCTTCGCCTCGGCAGGGCCGGCAGATGCGCGGATGATTCTGATTACCTCGTCGATATAGTCGAGCGCGATTACCAAGCCTTGCAGAATATGCTCGCGCTCTCTCGCCTTTTTGAGATCATATTTTGTCCTGCGGGTGATTACCTCGACCTGGAAGTTGAGGTATTCGGTCAGAATTTCTTTAAGGCTCATTACCTTCGGGACGCCGTTGACCAAAGCGAGCATTATAACTCCGACGGTGTCCTGAAGCTGAGTATAGCTGAAAAGCTTGTTGAGAACGATCTGAGGATTGGCGTCCTTTTTGAGCTCGATAACGATTCTCATTCCCGAGCGGTCCGATTCGTCGCGCAGATAGTGGATTCCGTCGACCCTCTTGTCCTTGACGAGCTGGGCGATCGACTCGATCAGCCTCGCCTTGTTGACCATATAGGGTATCTCGGTGACGATGATGCAGGTTCTGCCGTGAACTTCTTCGATGCTGGTTCTCGAGCGCAGAGTTATCTTTGCGCGGCCGGTCGCATAAGCCGCCCTGATCGCCGATCTGCCCATGATTATTCCGCCTGTCGGGAAATCCGGGCCTTTGATATGCTCCATAAGCTCGTCGAGAGTGCAGTCGGGGTTTTCGGCGACAAGCTTTAAGCCGTCGATGACTTCGCCGAGATTGTGAGGCGGGATATTTGTCGCCATTCCGACCGCAATTCCGACCGAGCCGTTGACCAGAATATTCGGATAGCGCGAGGGCAGCACCTTCGGCTCCTGCAATCTGTCGTCATAGTTCGGCATCCAGTCAACTGTGTCTTTGTCGATGTCGGTGAGCATATTCATCGCCATCTTTGCCATCTTCGACTCGGTATAACGGTAGGCGGCCGGAGGGTCGCCATCGACCGAGCCGAAGTTGCCGTGGCCGTCGACCAAAGGATATCTCATCGAGAATTTCTGTGCGAGTCTGACCATCGCGTCATAAACCGAGGCGTCGCCGTGGGGGTGATATCGGCCGAGAGTGTCACCGACCGTCGTCGCGCACTTTAAGTATTTTTTATCCGGCGTCAGCCCGTCTTCATACATTGTGTAGAGTATTCTGCGGTGAACCGGCTTTAAGCCGTCGCGGACATCGGGCAGCGCTCTCTGAATTATTACCGACATCGAATATGCCAAAAACGACGACTGCATTTCGTCGTTAAGCTCTTTCGGAACTACTTTTTTGTCCTCTGCGAACAAATAATCACTTTCTTTCTTTTGGGTTTATATTCTTTAGGTTATTTTTCCGTTTTCTCCGGCTTTTTCCGAAGGTCTCTGAGCGTTTCAAGCTCATATACGCTCAGCCCCGCTTTCGGGACGGCATAGCTCATTTCCTTTGTTATCAGCGCGAAGATGTTTTCGGTCTCGATCACCTGAAAGCTCTTTTCGCTGAGCTTGATAACCACCGGCCTGATCTCCGGCTCGGGGATCGGGTTGCCGTCGGCGTCGCGGTCGAGATAGTTTTCCTCGTTTTCCGGCAGAACCGTTCCGATCTCGATCCTGTCGTCAAAGAGCGTGAACTGATATCTGTCGTCTTTTAAAGCTTCGAGAGCGTGCTCGGTGTTTCGGCGGTCGAGCTTCGGGGTCGCGAGAATCGCCGCGATCGCCCCGAGACAGACGACGATGCAGACCCAGCCCATTGTAAACGACGGCTGGGCGATCACGTCAAATATAAACAGCGCGAGCGGAATGACGAATATTCCCGCCTTGATATATGTCCATTTTTTGCGGTAAAGGCTGTAAAAGAGGTCGTAACATTCCAGCCATTCCTCCTGCTTTATCCCGTAGACAAGCTTTAATTTCTCCATTTTTAACTCCTGACTGTAATATTGAACTGAAATATGACTAGAAGTCGAGATTCTGGGCGAACTGAGCGTTCTTTTCGATGAATTCGCGGCGCGGGTTGACCTTGTCGCCCATCAGAATGGTAAAGGTCTCGTCGGCTTTAACCGCATCGTCGAGGGTTATTTTCAGAATCGTTCTTGTCTCGGGGTCCATTGTGGTTTCCCAGAGCTGCTCGGGGTCCATTTCGCCGAGACCTTTATATCTTTGAACGTCGCACTTTCCACCGAGCTCAGCGGTGTACATATCTCTCTCCTCGTCGGAGAAGGCATATCTGACCTGCTTGCCCTTTGTGACCTTAAAGAGGGGAGGCTGGGCGATATAGATATGTCCCTGCTCGATCAGCGGGCGCATAAAGCGGAAGAAGAAGGTCAGAAGCAGAGTTCTGATGTGGCAGCCGTCAACATCAGCATCGGCCATTATTATAACCTTGCCGTATCTCAGGCGGGAGATGTCGAAGTCCTCGCCGATCGAGGTGCCGAGAGCGGTCACGACCGGGGTCAGCTTGTCGTTGCCGTAAACGCGGTCGATTCGCGCTTTTTCGACATTCAGCATCTTTCCCCAAAGCGGGAGTATCGCCTGATATTTTCTCTCTCTTCCCTCTTTCGCCGAGCCGCCGGCCGAGTCTCCCTCGACGATGAATATTTCGGTCTGAGAGGGGTCGCGCTCCGAACAGTCGGCGAGCTTTCCGGGCAGCGAGCCCGATTCCAGCGCGGATTTGCGGCGGGTGAGCTCGCGGGCGCGCTTCGCGGCCTCTCTTGCGTTCTGAGCCTGAACCGATTTGTCGAAGATTGTCCTCGCAATCGAGGGGTTTTCTTCGAGATAATTCATCAGCTTCTCGGTCACAAGCGCTTCGACAAACGGTCTGACCTCGGGGTTTCCGAGGCGTCCTTTTGTCTGGCCTTCAAACTCGCAGTTAGTCAGCTTTACCGAGACGATTGCGGTCAGTCCCTCACGGACATCTTCGCCGAGCAGCTTTATACCCTCTTTAAGAAGCCCGAATTTCTTTCCGTAGTCGTTGATAACTTTTGTCAGCGCGTTTTTGAAGCCGGTCTCGTGGGTTCCGCCGTCGGGAGTGTGTACGTTGTTTGCAAAGCTCAGCACCAGCTCGTTATAGCTGTCGTTATACTGCATCGCGACCTCGGCGGTGTAGTCGTCCTTCGAGCCGCTGACATAGATCACATCGGGGTTTAAAACGTCAAGCCCGCGGGTGTTGTGGATATGTGTTACAAACTCGCGGATTCCGCCGTTATACTGCAAATCGACGATCACCGGCTCGCCGTTTCGCTTGTCGGAAAATACTATCCTGATTCCGGCATTCAAAAACGCCTGCTCGCGGAGCATTTTCAAAAGAGTTTCATAGTCAAACTCGGTCGACTGCTCAAATATCTCGGGGTCGGGCTTGAACTCGATCTTTGTTCCGGTCTCGTTGGTGTCGCCGATGATTTTTATTTCCTCGTCATAGTGTCCGCGCGAAAATTCCTGGTAATAGATGTGTTCGCCGTTTTTAACGGTCAGCTTCAGCCACTCCGAAAGGGCGTTGACTACCGAGGCGCCGACTCCGTGGAGTCCTCCGGCGACCTTATATCCGCCGCCGCCGAATTTTCCTCCTGCGTGAAGAACGGTGAACGCGACAGTCGCGGCCGAGATTCCCTCCTTCGGATGGATTCCGACCGGGATTCCTCTGCCGTCGTCGGTAACTCTGACGACGTCGCCGGGCAGAAGCTCAACGTCGATCTTCTTGCAATATCCCGCGAGAGCCTCGTCGATCGAGTTGGTGACGATCTCATAAACGAGGTGGTGAAGTCCCTTCGGGCCGGTCGAACCGATATACATACCCGGCCTTTTTCTGACCGCCTCGAGTCCTTCGAGAACCTGAATTTCGCTCGCGTCGTAATTATTTGATTTGTCAACCGCTGTTGCATTGACGTTGATTTCGTCAAAATCGTTCAAAATCTGTTTCCTCCATATACTAAAAGTTATATTTAAATATGTTTTATCAGTCTGTAATTAAAATTCAGCCCTATTCAGCCTGTCTCTGAGAATATCCGCCGAAATTCCGCTCAGATAAACCCGCTCGGTGAGGTCTTTGTCAAGGCTCACAACAAAGCTCTTCGGCAGGTCGTCGGTGCAGCTTATTACTCTCTTTGCCTTTCCTGCCGAGGCGAGATATTCGCGGGTGATCCGCGAGGTCGACGCCTTTTCGATATCCATTACCGAGACGATGTCTTTTGCTGAAACGGTGAAGCCGCTGCCGAGGTGAAGATACATTTTTTTAAACACCTTCGTCTGAATCTGTTGAAAGTCTTCCGGCTTTCATTCTGAACTTTTTGCCCTCCATCTTCTCAATCCTCTCGCAGGAGGTAATGAATATCTGCGCTCCTCTTAAGCGGTTGACGATGTAGTCCCGCCTTGAAGAATCAAGCTCCGAGAGAACGTCATCGAGGAGAATAACCGGCATATCTCCGACCTCCTCGGCCAGAATATATGCCTGTCCGAGCTTCATCGAAATCGCGGCGGAGCGGTTCTGGCCCTGTGAGCCGAAATCCTTTGCGATTCTGCCGCCGATCCTGACCTCGATCTCGTCGCGGTGGATACCTGCGCCGGTAAACCCGAGCCTAATGTCCTCGGCGCGGTTGTTTCTTAGAACCTCTAAATATTCTTCGATCATCTCGCCCTGCCAGTCGCTTCGGCTTTCCGGCTCGGGGTAGACGGTCGATATATATTTTAGCGACATCTGTTCGCTGTTGTTTGAAATTTCGGAGTAAATCTTCTTTGAAAAACTGTCGAGCTTCTGAGTGTACTGACATTTCAGAACGGTTATATATGCGCCCATCTTAGCCATCTGAAGGTCCCAGACGTCGAGGTCGGAGGGCTGAGAAATTCCGGAGGCGATATTTTTTAAAAGCGCGTTGCGCTGAATCAGGACATTTTCATATTTTCCGAATGTGACCTGATATGACGGCCTGATCTGCGAGATGCAGAGGTCGATAAACGACCTTCTGACATCGGGCGAGCCCTTTGTCAGCTCCAGATCCTCGGGAGTAAAGACAACGCATTTCAGAGCGCCGAACAGCCCCGAAAGAGCTCTCTGGCGAACTCCGTTCAAAAAGATCCGGCGCTCGCGCGGGTTTCCCGAAAGCTTTATTTCAAGCTCCTGCGGGCGCTGCGAATCCCTTATCGACGCGGAAATTGAGGCAAAATCGCCGTCGAAGCGTATCATGTCCCGCTCCTTTGTTCCGCGGAAGCTCTTTACACCGCTTAAAATCCACACAGCCTCGACAAGGTTTGTCTTCCCCTGGGCGTTTTCGCCGTAGACGACGTTTATCCCGCCGCAGGGCTCAAAGCTGACGTCTCTGAGATTTTTAAAGCCGTCAACCGAAAGCTTTTCGATAATCAAGACGCTGTTACCTCTAAAATGTCAGGAATATCCTCAAAAGAGACGGTGTCCCCGGGGCGGAGCTTTTTTCCGCGCATCAGGCAGGTTTCTCCGTTTACCTTAACTCTTCCTGCCTGGATAATCTCCTTTGCCTGCCCGCCGGTTTCGGTAACTCCCGAGAATTTTAAAAGCGCGTCAAGCTTGATATATTCGCTCTTAATCGCGACCTGTTCCCTTTCAGCCAAAGTGATATTCCTCCTTTATTTCTGCCATAATTAAACCTATTTCGAGGTCATAGCCGGTCAGATAGAGGAAGGAGCCTAAAGGGTCAGCTTTACGCCCTCGAGTTATGTTGAATATTATTTTCATAAAATTTGTAATTTTTCCTCTCGTCAGTCGTTTTTGAGTCTGACCGGCAGAACAAGATATGTATAATCCTCTCCGTCGATCGGAACGATCTTCATCGGCAGATTTCCGCCGTTCATCAATAGCTTGATTTTGTCCTCTTTTATAACCTTAAGAGGTTCCAAAAGGAACTTGCAGTTAAAGCCGATTTCGATCTTCGGGCCGACGATGTCGGCGGGGATTTCGTCAGAAATTTTTCCGATTGAGGTCTGGCAGTTGATTTTTAAGCAGTCGCGGTCAAACATACATCTGACCGGGCTTTTGATTCGCTCGTTTATAAGAAGCGATGCTCTGTCGAGGCAGTCGATCAGATCGCGCTTTGCGATTATAACCTCTGTAACGTTAGTTTTCGGTATCGAGCCGCGGTAGTTGTGGAACTCGCCTTCTAAAAGTCTTGAAAATACGGTGTAGCCGGAAAAATCAAATACAACCTGCTTTTTAGTAACTCTTATCTCACATTCGAGGCCGTCCTCATCTTTTAATAGGCGTGAGACTTCCTGCAAAGTCTTTGCAGGTACTATAAATTTTCTCTCTCCGTCGTCTTTAATAGATTCTGTTCTGACAGCGAGCCTGAAACGGTCGAGCGCAACGACGTTCAACTTATTGTCGGCGATTTCAAATAATTCGCCTTTGAGCGTCGGTCGGGTGTCATTTGTCGATACCGCGAAGATAGTTTCGTTTATAAGACTTTTTAGAACGCTCTGTGAGAGTTTAATAGATTCTCCCTCGTCAAGCTCCGGAATCTTCGGATATTCCTCGGCGGAAAGAGCTGTTACGTCATATTCCGTAACTCCGCCGACAATGTGGATATTGAGATTTTGGTCGATCTCAATTGAAATCTCGTCGGTCGGCATCTTTCTGACGATGTCGGAAAAGAAACGCGAGTTGACAACCAATTCTCCGCTGTCGCTCGAGACAACAGGGACAGACGTGTTGATACCTATTTCGAGGTCATAGCCGGTCAGATAGAGGAAGGAGCCTGAAAGGGTCAGTTTCACGCCCTCAAGCGCGGGAATCGTCGATTTGTCTGCCGCTGCCTTTGAGACGTTTACCAGCGCTTCATACAGCGCCTGTCTGTTGCATATTATTTTCATAAAATTTATCCTCCTTTTTCCGGCGGTGATCTCTGTTTAAAATTCTGAGATTATCGTTCGGGATTTTCTGATTTTGAATGAAAGAAATAATTTTTATTTTAGTATTAGTATTAGAGGCTGCCGAAAAGTTGAAAACCGGCGAAAGCCTTGATTTTAAAAGGATTTTTCGCTCAACATATTTTTAACTCCGAAATCGGGGATTGTTGAAAGAAAAGTCTTATGTCGAAAACTTGAAAAGATGTGAGTTGAAAGTTAAAAACCGTTTGAA